>NZ_AJQY01000005.1:0-56097 GCF_000296875.1 Streptococcus sp. GMD1S
CCTGGCATGATGGTTTCCACATGTTTTTCAGCCAAATCCAGCAAAACACTGTTCAGATTCGCCAACTTATCCAAGACATGCCCAAGCTGCTCCTTTAGATATAAGTGCATATCCGTTGCGACTTGGTCATTCCGAGAACGGGCCGTGTGTAGTTTCCCAGCCAGAGGACCGATTTTCTCTGTCAGCAACACTTCCATATTCATATGAATATCTTCATTTGCAATATCAAAATGAAGCTCTCCCGCCTCTAAATCTCGCAACAAAGCTTGCAGACCATCTTGGATCTGCTCTGCCTCTTCCAAACTTAAAATACCAGTCTGTCCTAGCATTTGAACATGAGCTAGGGAACCCATCAAATCAAATTTTGCCAGCTGGTGGTCAAAGGAAATACTCGCACCGAACTGTTCTACCCACTCTTCCACAGTGCCTTCAAATCGACCACCCCATAATTTTGTATTTTTCGACATATTCTGTCGTCCCTTTCTATCGCGTCACTACTCAACATTTTTCTGAACTTCTGAATAAACCTTAGTCGGAAGCCCCCAAAGCTTGATAAAACCAACAGCCGCATCTTGGTCAAAAGTATCCGCACTAGTATAAGTCGCCAAATTTTCATCGTAAAGAGAATTTGGAGATTTCCGAGCCACTACCTGGGCGTTCCCCTTGTAGAGTTTAACTTTTGCAGTTCCATTGACAACTTTCTGTGTCTCCTTGATATAGGCAATCAAAGCCTGAGTTGCTGGGCTAAACCACAAGGCATTATAGATGAGATTGGACAACTCATTTTCGATAATAGGTTTGAAATGAGCCACTTCTCTCACAAGAGTCAAGTCCTCAATCTCCTTATGAGCTGCCAATAAAGTCACAGCACCTGGGCACTCATAAATCTCTCTTGACTTAATACCGACTAGGCGATTTTCCACATGGTCAATACGACCAACACCGTGTTTACCCGCAATTTCATTTAGTTTTTGAATCAAATCCGCCACTTTCATCTTCTCACCATTGAGGGAGATAGGCACCCCGCAACTAAACTCAATGTCAATAAATTCTGGACTGTCTGGTGCCTCTTCTGGTGAAGATGTGATTCCAAATGCTTCTTCTGGCGCTTGGTTCCAAGGATTTTCCAAGACACCACATTCATTTGCACGTCCCCAAAGATTTTGATCGACAGAGTAAGGATTGTCAAGGTCAGCAGGAACTGGGACGCCATTTTCTTTTGCATATTGGATTTCTTCTTCACGAGACCATTTCCACTCACGAACAGGTGCAACTACCTTTAAATTGGGATCCAAAGCTGCAATAGAGACTTCAAACCGAACTTGGTCGTTTCCCTTGCCTGTACAACCATGGGCAATTGTAGTTGCCCCCGTCTGATGAGCTATTTCAACGAGTTTTTTTGAAATAAGAGGGCGACTCAGAGCAGATACCAAGGGATACTTTTGTTCATAGTAGGCATGAGCCTGAAGGGCCACTAAAACATAGTCATTAGCAAATTCTTCCTTAACATCAATGACATAAGACTCTACAGCTCCAACCTTGAGAGCTTTATCATGGATGAACTCCAAATCTTTTCCTTCCCCCACATCCATACAAACAGCGATCACATCATAGTCTTTTTTTAACCATGTAATAGCAACTGATGTATCCAATCCACCTGAATAGGCTAAAATAACTTTTTCCTTACTCATTTCTCATCCTTCTTTCTATTTTTCGATAGAGGCTTTAAAAGCATCATCAATCAATTTGTCCAATTCCCCAGAATCCTTCAACTTCTGGATGGTTTTGTCAACCGCCTCTTTTAATTCTTTACTGTCTTTTTTCATCGCAACAGCATAGGAATCTTCTTTGTCATTGTCAAAATCAAACTCAGCGATGGCTAGGTCTGGATTATTCTCTACAAAGCCTTTCGCCACTGGTTCCTCAAAGATAACTGCATCCAGTTGCCCTGATTTCAATTCTGTTATCAAATTTCCATTTTTAGGAAGTGAAACGAGAGAAGCATTCTGCAAGGTTTCTTTGGCCAGAGTTTCCTGGATAGAACCTTTCTGCGCTCCAACCTTTTTCTGAGCCAAATCCTTGACTGATTGGTAATTCGTTAATTCAGATTTTCTTACGATAACCTTATTTTTCGAAGTGTAGTAGGGAATTGAAAAATCGTAAACTTGACTTCTCTCCTCCGTTTTAGAAACACCTGATATGGCAAGATCGGCCTTGCCTGAATCAAGACTAGCCAGTACATTGTCAAAACTCATTGGAGAGAACTCCACTTCTACACCTAGTTCCTTTGCGATGGCTTTGGCGAGCTCAACATCTGAACCTACAATCTGATTTTTCCCATCGACCAATTTCTGGTATTCAAATGGAGCAAACTCTGGATTTAGGGCCACCACCAATTTTCCTTTAGCCTTAATGGCTTCAACACCTTGGGATTGAGTGTTACTACAAGCAAATAATAAGGGAAACATAAGCAAACCAAACATCGTCATCAACACCTTCTTCACTTTATTCATAGAAGAGCCTCCTTTTATTTTTATACTTTATTATTGTATAAATAATACTCTTCTCGACCTTGTTTGTCAAGAGAAAACTGTATTTTATTTCATTTTAATCAAGAAAAAGCTTATTATATGATATATTTTTACACATAATAAGCTTATTTATACTATTTGAGTTTTAAAACAATTTGAAGAATTTCGTTGGAATTATACAAATAGAACATTGCTGAGAAGCTCCTTACACTTTTTGTTATAGAGAAACAAAAAAAGAGTCCTAAAGGACTCTTTTATTCTTAATACCAACCGTTGTTAAGCCAGAAGTTCTTGGCAGCTGTCCATGAACCGTAACGTCCTGCAACGTAGGCATCTGCTACACGTTCTTGGTTTTCAGCTGAGTAGTCACCGTTCAAGTATGAATCTGTCAATTGGTAACGTCCGATGTAACGTCCGTTTGTAGCAGTGTAGCTACCACCTGATTCTTTTTGAGCGATCCATTCTTTGGCTTCTGCTTCAGAACCACTTACAGTAGAAGCTGCTGCAGTGTTGCTTTCTGCTGCTGGAGCTGCAGGTGCAGCTGGGGCTTCATAAGTTGTTGTTGCAGTTGTTTCAGTTGCTTCTTCTGCAATTTCTTCCGCAGTTGCTGGGGCTTCATAAGTTGTTGCTGAAGCTGCAGCGGTTGCAGTTGCTGTCGATGGAGCTGTTCCTTCGATAACCAAAACTTGGTCAACATAGATAAGATGAATATCTTTGATGTTGTTTTTTGCTGCCAATTTTTCAACAGTTGTGTTGTACTTCTCAGCGATTTCTGAAAGAGTATCACCTGATTTAACTGTGTAAGTTACAGTTTCTTGGGCAGATGCAAGTGATGGAGCAAAGAAAGCAAGCAAAGCTGCTACTCCTGCGATAGTTGTTTTAATTTTTTTAGTTGTTAATGACATATCTAAAAATTCTCCTTCCATTGGATATATCTATGATACCTTTTAAATGTTACCGTTGTTTAACGGTTTTATGTAGAAATATTACAAAAATGTTTTATATTTACCGTTTTAAGGAGGTTTTTGTCACAAAAGACCTTATTTTATACTATCTTTAATCATTTTAAGCTTTTGATAAGGGAAATAAGCGCAGAGGTCCATTCTTTGATATAATAGATATAAGAATCTTTGTAAGGGGAAACAGATGCACTCACTTCGTTTTCAATCTGTCTTTGACATTATCGGACCTGTCATGATTGGCCCATCAAGTAGCCACACAGCTGGAGCTGTTCGCATCGGGAAAATCGTCTCTTCCATCTTTGACGATACGCCGACAGAAGTCGAATTCCAATTATTTAACTCCTTTGCCAAAACCTACCGTGGTCATGGAACGGACCTTGCTCTCGTCGCTGGTATTTTAGGTATGGATACGGACGATCCCGATATTCCAAATAGCCTTGAGATTGCCCATAAACGCGGTATCAAGATTGTCTGGACCATTCAGAAAGATAGCAACGCTCCTCATCCTAATACCACTAAAATTACTGTGAAGAATGAACACAAATCCATCAGTGTGACAGGAATTTCCATCGGTGGAGGAAATATCCAAGTTACGGAACTTAACGGCTTTGCTGTCTCTCTCAACATGAACACACCAACCATTATCATCGTGCATCAGGATGTTCCAGGTATGATTGCCCATGTCACTGAAGCCCTCTCTCGTTTCGATATCAATATCGCGCAGATGAATGTGACTCGAGAAAAAGCTGGAGAAAAAGCCATCATGATTATCGAAGTCGATAGTCGAAGTTGCGAAGAGGCGATTGAAGAAATCCGAAAAATCCCTCATCTCCATAATGTCAATTTCTTTAAGTAGGAGGAAACATGTTTTATTCTATCAAAGAATTGGTCGAGCAAGCAGATCTAGATTTCCAAGGAAATGTCGCAGAACTCATGATTGCAACCGAATATCAATTAACCGGTCGAGAACGGCCAGAAGTTCTCCTCCTCATGGAACGCAATCTAGAAGTCATGAAAGCCTCTGTCGAGCTCGGTCTCAGTGAAAATAAATCCCGCAGTGGCTTAACGGGTGGAGATGCGGCCAAACTAGACCGCCATCTCAAAAGCGGCAAGGCCTTGTCGGACTTTACCATCCTATCAGCAGCCCGTAATGCCATCGCGGTCAATGAACACAATGCTAAGATGGGCTTGGTCTGCGCCACTCCAACCGCAGGAAGTGCTGGTTGTTTGCCAGCCGTTCTCACTGCTGCTATCCAAAAACTAGACCTTAGTCACGAAGAACAGCTGGATTTCCTCATTGCTGCTGGTGCCTTTGGATTGGTTATCGCAAACAATGCCTCTATCTCAGGTGCTGAAGGTGGCTGTCAGGCCGAGGTTGGCTCTGCATCTGCCATGAGTGCCGCAGCCTTGACCTTGGCTGCAGGTGGAACGCCCTATCAGGCTAGTCAAGCCATCGCCTTTGTCATTAAAAATATGCTGGGCCTCATCTGCGACCCCGTCGCTGGTTTGGTTGAAGTTCCCTGTGTCAAACGCAATGCCATGGGAGCCAGCTTTGCCTTTATCGCAGCTGATATGGCCTTGGCAGGTATCGAGTCTAAGATCCCTGTTGACGAAGTCATCGATGCCATGTACCAAGTCGGATCAAGTCTTCCAACTGCCTTTCGTGAAACGGCTGAGGGTGGACTTGCCGCTACACCTACTGGTCGTCGCCTACAAAAAGAAATCTTCGGAGAATAAGCTTATCTATATCTATTAGGAGAAACTATGCCCTCTATCTCAGCAATCTTTTTTGATCTAGACGGAACCCTGGTTGACAGTTCCCTCGGGATCCACAATGCCTTTACCCATACCTTTAAAGAGCTAGGAGTTCCAAGCCCTGATGCCAAAACCATTCGTGGTTTCATGGGCCCGCCACTTGAAAGTAGCTTTGCAACGTGTCTTCCCAAGGAACAAATCTCAGAAGCTGTGCAGATATACCGCTCTTACTACAAGGAAAAAGGAATCCACGAAGCCCAACTCTTCCCCCGAATAACAGAATTGCTTCAAGAGCTTTCGCAAAACTACCCTCTATACATCACTACAACAAAGAATACTCCTACTGCTCATGATATGACTAAAAATCTGGGAATCCATCATTTCTTTGATGGCATTTACGGCTCTAGTCCTGAAACGCCACATAAGGCAGATGTCATCCGTTACGCCTTGCAAACGCATCAACTCCATGCAGACCAAGTCCTCATCATTGGGGATACCAAGTTTGATATGATTGGAGCCCAAGAAACTGGCATTAAAAAGTTTGCTGTTACTTGGGGATTTGGAGAAGAGGCTGATTTACTCAGCTATCAGCCTGACTGGATTGCCCATACCATTGATGATATCATTAGCCAGCTCTAACCATACAAAAATACTCCTAACACTAGTGAACTAGGTTGAGGAGTATTTTTTATATGTTGTTACTATCAGAAGGAATCAACTCCATGCTTAAGCAGTAATTTGATCCTGTTCTTCAGTATCTGTATCTTCATCCTTCTTACTTGGCCAAGCAAGCATGACAATAAGAGCAATCGGTCCAACGAGAGGAACCAAAGCAATGAAGATAAAGGCCCAGTGGAAACCAGCGTCTCGTAAGCAGCGAAGCGACTCAGCCGCTTTAAAATAGAGTAGAAATATCTTAATATTTTCGTACCATTTCTTCAAACTGAGAGTCTTCAGTGTTCTCTTTATTTGTTTCACTATTCTCTATCACTTTTTCTCCAAATCGTTGACTTGGCATAGCGAGCATAACGAGCAGTGTTATTGCACCCAAAGGAACAAATACAATAAAAATATAGGCCCAATGGATACCCACATCTCGTAAGCGACGTACTATCAGTGCTAGTAGAGGAACAAACTCTATTATAAACAAAATAATACACATACTGAAGACCGCAATATTCCTGATGGCTTTATCAGATTCTACTCCAGTAAAAAGTGAGTAGTAGGCGGGCAAGAAAATCACCATATTTAGTAGCCAAACCCACCAAAATTCTGGACGTGTGGAACGACCAGAAAAATTTGCATAGCCTTTGAAAAAACTCCTAATAGCACTCAGCATACAAAAATCTCCTTTTGACTTTAATACTTATTTCGCAAAGTTATGTTACCAGCTTAAAATAGAGGTAGTTTTTAGATTGTCTGAAATCACTCTCCTGATAGATCACATAACATCTTCCCTTGAATAGTTGCGCTTATTAAACCTTTGAAAGATCCGATGTTCTCTACTCTCTATTTATAAAAACCAGCTTTCTGATTCTCTCAGAAAACTGGCGATAGTTGTTTCATTATGAAGGTAGTTGGACACTCTTACTCAGCATGAGTTGTCTCATTCGCAAAGGAAATAATCGCTTCTTTGAGCTCATCTCCGCTGAGTGAACGGAACTCTTCAATCTTTTGATCAATCGCTTCTAGCGGCATGACATTTACCTTACCAACGAAAATCTTGTCCATGACTTGGTTATCAACCAATTCGGTCGAAACCAAGAGTTCTTCATAGAGTTTTTCACCTGGTCGAATACCGACCTCAACGATTGGAATTTCACTTTCCGTGTGCCCACTTAGAAGGACCATTTTCTTAGCCAAGTCATAAATCTTGACTGGTTTGCCCATATCGAGGATAAAGACTTCTCCGTCCTTGGCATAAGCGCCAGCATGGATTACTAGACGGCTAGCCTCTGGAATGGTCATGAAGTAACGTGTCATACGGAAGTCTGTCACCGTTACAGGACCGCCTTCAGCAATCTGACGTTCAAAGACAGGAATCACGCTACCACGACTACCGAGAACATTCCCAAAACGGACTGCACAGTAGGTTGATTTACTACGTTGGTTAAAGCCAGTGACAATCAACTCTGCCACGCGCTTAGTTGCACCCATAACATTCGGTGGATTGACCGCCTTGTCAGTTGAAATCATGACCATCTTAGGTACTTTGGCCTCATCAACAGCCTTGGCAACATTGTAGGTACCGAGGATATTGTTCTTGAAGGCTTCTTTTGGATTGCGCTCCATCATCGGAACGTGTTTGTGGGCTGCAGCATGGTAGACAATGGCTGGTTTGTACTGCTCAAACACCTGAAAGAGACGGTCATAGTCCTGAATATCTGCAATAACAGGAACATAATCAATTCCTTGGAATGTACGGATCAATTCATGATAAACGAGATAGATTGAGTTTTCACCATGTCCAAGCAAGACAATACGCTCGGGATTAAAGCGACTAACCTGACGACAAATCTCTGAACCAATCGAACCACCTGCTCCTGTCACCAGGATGGTCTTGCCTGTAATCTCAGTACCCAGACGCGATTCGTCGAGACGAATTTCCTGACGGCCCAAAAGGTCTGTGATATCAATTTTCTGGAAGCCACTGCCTGATTGATGGAGTCCTTGAACGACTGTCTCAACCTTAGGCATCTTGTAACATTTGACGCCTAGCTTATTACACATCTGCAAGATGCGTTCGTACTCTGATGGGTCAAGCGAAGGGATCGCTACGATAACACGCTCGATTTGGTGACGTTTAGCTAATTCAGGCAGATTATCATAAGAGCCCAAAACTGGGATTCCACCTAGTTTTTGTCCCTTTTTCTTTTCATCGTTATCCAAAATCCCCACTAGCTCAAGGTCGCTAGTTGGGTGTTGGTAGCTGTTCATAAAGAGGGCACCACCATCACCAGCACCAATCAAGAAGGTCCGACGGTGTTCTCCATCTCCACTACCTTTTTTACGTTTAGAATAAATCAACTGCCAAGTGATACGAGGAAGCAAGATGAGGAAGGTACTCAACAAAATGAAGAGTACGATGAAACGGATAGAAAACAATGGAAGGAAGGCATAGCAGATTCCATAAGAAAGAACACTGCTGAGCATCACTCCGAAAAAGATTTTCATGAAATCCGTAATCTTGCTATAACGACTGATACTAGCATTTAGCCCCCAAAATGCAATCATGATTTGATAGAGGAGGAAGGCTAAAAGAGTGTAGATGACGTAATCCACAGGCGCAGGATTTATAAGGCCATAAAACAAGATATAAGATACGATGATGGAAACCACCATACTCAGAATATCGAATATCCCCCAAAACACTTGTTTTTGCTGTTTATTTAAAATTTCAACCAGATCAATCACATAATCTGTTAGTTTTTTATTCATAGGAATTTACTCCCCCCTTAAAAGAGTCAGATGATACTGTTGTTATGATAATCTGAATCATTCAGTCTATCGGGGCTTACTTTCTCTTTCTTAAAAGTTTGACGAAGATAAACTGACGTACAAAGCCTGGACAAAGTGCAACAATTGCCTGAATGGCCACACTTTTAGCATATTCCCTGTAAGAAATTTGCCCCCGCTCAAGCATCCGTTGGCGAGCTTGACGATAGAGTTTAAGGTAACGCAAGCCACCTCGACGCTCAAACATCCCTGCACCGACACGAACCTTACACAAGATTTGATCTAGGTTTCCAGTCTTGGCACCTGCAGCAATCATATTGAGCCAAAGGAGGTCATCCTCCATGTAAAGGCCATCTTCATAGTTGCCCGCCTTGAGGACCATGTCCTTTTTGAACATGACTGTCATATGGTTAAAGGCACTTCTCATTCTTTGGTAAGCCATAATGTCTGCATGCCGAGTTGGGACACGACGGTAAGAAACAATCTCGTCAGGATTGTCAATAAATTCTGCAATATGTCCACCTAAGAGATCCAGATTTTCCTGTTCCATTAGTTGGACTTGCTTTTCAAAGCGGTCAGATACCGCTATATCATCTGTATCCATACGAGCAATGATATCGTACTGACACTGTAAAACACCGTATCGAAGAGCCAAACCTAAACCTTGATTTTCCTCTAAGGGGCACCGTTTCACTGGAATGTCTGACTGAGCTTCCACTTCTTCTAGCACCTGATAGAGTTCGGGTGTGAGCGGCCCGTCCTCAACAAGAACAAGTTCGCTCGGTTTCAAGGTCTGGTTTTGAACACTTTTGATAGCATCTCTTAAAAACGTCGGATTTTCCTTTACATAGACCGACATCAAGACGCTGATTTTTTGCTTTTCAGGCACAGTTTTTCTCCAATGTATAGATTTCCTTCCACTATTTTATCACAAATTCTCCTAGTTTCCTATTTTTATATCAAATCAAGGAAAATTCTAGTAAAGAAATCTGTCTCTTTTCACTTTATTTTCACTTCCATTGATTGATCTGTCTTGGCTGTCATTACTTGACATTATAAGGAAAAAACCTTAAAATAAGCTGTTATTAAAATCATCCTATCGAGGTTTTTATGAAGAAACAATCACTCTTTTTTGTTCTAGGAATTGTCTTAATCGGGACTGTTTTACGATCTCCCTTCACTGCTCTTCCAACTATTTTAGGAGATATTGCTCAGGGACTAGGAGTGGAGGTTAGCTCTCTTGGGATTTTAACCAGTCTCCCTCTCTTGATGTTTGCTCTTTTCTCTGCTTTTGCAAGCCGCTTGGCACAAAAAATCGGGTTGGAACATCTCTTTACATACTGTCTCCTCCTCTTAACTGTTGGCTCTGTCATTCGGATTTTCAATCTTCCCCTTCTCTATCTAGGGACCATAATTGTGGGAGCAAGCATTGCGATCTTCAATGTACTCCTCCCAAGTATGATCCAGGCAAATCAGCCTCAAAAGATTAGTTTCCTAACAACGCTCTATGTCACTGCCATGGGAATTTCGACAGCCATCGCTTCTTATCTATCCGTCCCTATCACCCAAGCTAGTTCTTGGAAGGGCCTCATCCTCGTTCTCAGCTTTCTCTGTCTGGTCACTCTGCTAGTCTGGTTGCCAAATCATCGCCACAACCACCACCTAGAAAACCAAAAAGAAAAGCAAGTCAAAGAGAATATTCTAAAAAGTAAAGATGTCTGGGCTATCATTATCTTTGGCGGGCTTCAGTCCTTGCTCTTTTATACAAGTATGACCTGGTTGCCAACTATGGCTGTTAGTGCTGGTATTTCTAATAGTGATGCGGCTCTCCTTGCTTCTATTTTCTCACTCATCAGCATTCCTTTTTCAATGACTGTTCCAAGTCTGACGACTCGTCTATCAGATGGTCACCGTCGAATCATGCTGGCAATTATCTCTATCGCTGGTATGACAGGAATTGCCATGCTCTTGTATCCAACCAATAATTTCCTCTACTGGTTAGTCGTCCATCTCTTGATTGGAACGGCCTGCAGTGCCCTCTTCCCCTACCTCATGGTTTGCTTCTCGCTTAAAACCAGTTCTCCTGAAAAGACAGCTCAGCTATCAGGACTAGCGCAAACAGGAGGCTACATCTTAGCTGCTTTTGGTCCTGCCTTGTTTGGTTATAGTTTTGAACTTTTCCAATCTTGGATCCCAGCTGTCCTTGCCCTTCTAGCCATCGATATCATCATGACCATCTCACTCTTTATGGTGGATCGGACTGATAAGATTCTCTAATTTTCTAAAATCTATCATAACCATAAACAATGCAAAGCCAGACAGAGTCTGGCTTTTTTTGGTCCATACAATAATCTAGTTTAATACACCTTAAAACTAGATTAATATCTTGTTTTGTGATAGAATATGTTTGCGTATGATTAGATTTTTGACTTGTGTGTTCGCAAGTATTAACAGCGATGTTATAGGAATGTTTGGCTTTACCTAGTTTTATTAGCTAGGGATTTTCTTGGATTTCTTCTGGAAATCTTGTTCGCGTAAGAGTTATCATACGCTTTTTTTTATGAGGAAAAAATTATGACTAAATTCAATCAACTACAAACAAAAGATGACTTTGCTAAACTACTTGGCTTGAAAAGTGCTAAATACATCAATTATTTATTGTACAATGTAAAAACTGATAATTTATATAACTCTTTCACTATCCTTAAAAAGAATGGTGGAGAAAGAGTTATACATGCCCCCAAAAAAGAGTTGAAGTTCCTTCAGAAAAAATTGTCTAATGTTTTGTGGGAATGTTACCTTGAAAGCATAGAATCTAAATCAAAGGATAAGAACTTTAAAACACCTGTTCTGTCTCACGCATTTGAAAAGGGGAAAAGCATTATTACCAACTCTCAGATGCATCGAAACAAGAAATACATTCTGAACATTGACTTGAAAAACTTTTTTGATTCTTTTAATTTTGGAAGAGTAAGAGGCTTCTTTATAAAAGACAAGGATTTTACTGTTTCACCAGAAATTGCTACAGTAATTGCTCAAATTGCATGTTACCAAGGTAAGTTACCACAAGGAGCCCCTTCTTCTCCCATCATCACAAATTTAATTACTAGAATTTTAGATTATCGGATTGTCAAAATTGCTAAAAAATATCGTTTTACATATTCTAGATACGCCGATGATATGACTTTTTCGACAAATCGTGAACTAAACTCTAATAAACTGAGAGCAAGCAAAGAGTTAGATAACTTTTTAACTGAATTAGAGGAGGTAATCATCTCATCTGGTTTTGAAATTAATCCTAAAAAAACACGATTGAGCAATAACATGCAGCGCCAAGAAGTGACTGGACTGGTTGTCAACAAAAAGATAAATGTAAAAAGAGAGTACATAAAAAATACTCGCGCAATGGCCTTTCAATTATACAAAGATGGAGCTTTTGAAATAGATAAGAAACCAGGAACGATCAATCAACTAACGGGACGCTTTGCTTTTATTTTTCAAATAGATCAATACAACAACTACTTACTTTATAAAAAGTCCCTGATTCAAAATAATCTGGATGCACAGAAATATTTATTAGGCAGAAACTCATCAAAAAAATCTGAATCGAAATATTATTGGAAATATATCTTTTATAATAAAGATTTACGAAAAGAATTATTCGATAATAAAAAACATAATACATATAATTTACCAACAGAGTTCTACAGTATAGGTAAGGAACAAAAGAAAACGTACATGTCTCTATTTAATTCTAGAGAAAAAGAGTACAAAAAATTTCTATTTTATAAATATTTTTTCGGAAATGATAAACCTATAATTGTCACAGAAGGAAAGACAGATCCCCGATATATTAAAGCAGCTTTAAAAAAGCTTTATCGTAAATATCCAGAACTTATTGAAAAAGTTGGCAATAACTTTGTATTTAAAATTGAATTTTTAAATCATACTAATACAATAGAGTATCTTTTTAATGTTCCAGAAGGGGGAGAAGGTTTTAAATATTGGTATAATTATTTTTCTGATAAATCTTACTATAATGATGAAGGTAAGAAAAAATTTTTTGCTCTAGATCCAGAAGAAAGAATTTTATACGCAAACTATATTACTTATTTCCAACAATTAACCGATAATATTCCAAATTATCCAACAATATTTTTATTTGATAATGAACCGAATAATAGAAATGGTAAGGATAAATCTCCCTTATTTTTGTTTGCGAATCATGCAAAAGACCTAATGAATCCTCAGAATAAAGACTCGAAGACTTCCAAGAGTTTAGAATCAAAAATTTCAGATAATTTAGAAAAAATTAGAAGAGAAAAACCTTGTCGTATTAATAAAAATGGGAGCTTATATATTATGGCGACACCTTTAGTATCTAGTAAGAATGACGGTAATTTTTCTGATATTGAAGATCTATTATTGTCACGTAAATTGCCACCCATTTTAAAAGGGAAAACATTCTCCAAGAGTGGTGGTGATAATCATTATGGAAAAGAAATTCTTTCAAAGCATGTTCTAAAAAATTATGAAAAATTCGATTTTACTGAGTTTATCCCTTTGTTAGACGGTATAAGAGATAATATACTAGATTATAAATCATTATTCTAGCTTATCTTTAAAATATAGAATTCTGCCGAATAACTGATGTATAATCCTCTAAACTTCTAGTTTTTACTAGGAGTTTTTTTATATGTAAAATTTTTACACATATTTCTTGACAGGGCTTTCATATTGAGATACAATATATTTGAAAAGAGTATATATAAAATTTTTATATAATATAAAGGAGGTTTCCCATGTACTTCCCAACATCCTCTGCCTTGATCGAGTTTCTCATCTTGGCTGTACTGGAGCAGGGGGATTCTTATGGTTATGAGATTAGTCAAACCATTAAGCTCATCGCCAATATCAAAGAATCTACGCTCTATCCCATTCTCAAAAAATTGGAAGCCAGTGGCTTTCTGACCACCTACTCTAGAGAGTTTCAGGGGCGTATGCGCAAATACTACTCCTTGACCAATCGGGGCGTAGAGCAGCTCGTTACTCTAAAGGAAGAGTGGACGCTCTATACCGACACCGTCAACGGCATCATAGAAGGGAGTATCCGCCATGACAAGAACTGACTATCTGACTCAGTTAGAAACCTATCTCCATAAACTGCCTGAAGCTGACCGCATCGAAGCTATGGACTACTTTAAGGAACTATTTGACGATGCTGGCCCAGAGGGCGAAGAGGAACTCATTGCCAGTCTGGGAACTCCAAAAGAAGCTGCCCATGATATCCTCTCTGATCTTCTCGATAAAAAGGTCAATGAGGCACCTGCTCAAAAGAATGACCGCCAACTGCTACATATTGCCCTCCTGGCCCTGCTAGTAGCTCCTATCGGAATTCCGGTCGGAATCGGCATCCTCATGGCCATCATCGGTATTTTTATCGCGGCTGTCTCCGTCATTTTAGCCTTTTTTACCGTTTCGGTGACGGGCATCCTACTGGGCGGACTCTTTATCGTAGAGAGCTTTAGCGTCCTAGTCGAAGCCAAATCTGCCTTTATCTTGATTTTTGGGGCTGGTTTGCTTTCTATCGGTGCTTCTTCTCTTGTTCTACTAGGTATCTCCTATGTAGCTCGTTTCTTTGGCCTCCTAATCGTCCGCTTGGTGCAATGGATTCTTAAAAAAGGAAAGAGAGGTGACAGACATGCGTAAATTGACGAAAGGATTTCTCATTTTTGGTGTGGTTTCTACAATCCTCGGTTTTATCATGATCATTGTAGGCGCCCAGTCCAATGGTATTCAAAGTTTACTTGCCATGTCAAAAGATCCCGTCTATGACAATCGTATCGAAGAAGTGACCTTTGGAAATGAAGTGGAAAAGCTTGATTTAGCCCTTGAGGAACATAGCCTAACCATCACAGAGTCTGTAGATGACAAGATCCACATCACCTATCATCCGTCCGTGTCTGGTCGTCACGATTTGACTACTGGTATGAGTGACAAAACACTGAGCGTCACTGACAAACAAGCCTCCCAACATCGTTTTCTCGGTTCAGGAATCGAAAGCCTACTTCGTATCGCCAGCAACTATTCTAATCGTTTTGACGAAGTCGTTCTCTCCCTACCCAAAGGAAGAAAGCTGCAAGCTATCACCGTCTCAGCCAATCGTGGACAAACTAATATTCGTCAAGCCAACCTTGAAAATGCAACCATCAAAACAAAAGGCTATCTCTTAAGACTAACAGAAAGTTCTATCAAGAACAGCACATTAACGGCATCTCATATCATCAATATCTTTGATGCCGAATTGACAGATAGTCAGGTCAAGACGGAGGGAGCACACATCTATGCTGAAAATATCCAAGTTCACGGCAAGGTCGAGCTAGAGGCTTATTCAACTCTACAACTCATTCTCTCCCAGAAAGAGACCGACCGTATCAATCTAGAAATTTCTTCTCAGCATGGTGGTATCTATCGTCAACCCAAAGAAGAACATCGTGGACAAAAAGAGAATGTACTTGCCAACCCTTATAAAACGGAAAAAGCAGATATCAAGGACCTACTCATTGCAAAAGCCAACCAAGATATCTACCTACCAAAAGAAGAGTACTCTTCTCCATCTAGAAACCATTGACAAAAACGCTTTCATCTGCTAATCTAAAAATAGAAAACGATCATAAAAAAGGAGGTTCCACCATGACACAAGAATGGTTTGAAAGCGCCGATCTTGAGAAGAAATCAGCTCAGACGAAATCGGAAATCCAGCCCGACCAACCAGAGACTTCGGATACTGTAGAGACCGAACCACAAGCAAGCCAAGAAACTCCTATCTCACCTAAAGAGTCGGAAAGGCATGAGGAGGAAGCTCCCGAAACGATAGAAGAAGCCCAAACAGAGGAAGAGGGAGAAGGGAAAGCTGAAGAGGGACACAAGCAAGAAAAACCTGTAAAAGAGAAAAGTATCCTCAGCAAGGCTTTAGAAAGCCCCTATATCCCAGATATTGACCCTCGTAAAACAGCCAGATTAAAAGCAGAAATCGCACTATTTTGGACTTGGCTGCTGGACGCTATCCAAGAACCAACTACCAGCAAGAATACGGACCAAAAGCATCGTTATAGTGTCTTTGCCCTACTCACCTTGCTGTCGTCAATCAACCTTTTCTTTAGTATCTATCATATCAAGCACCTCTACTACGGCTATATGGCCTCTATTGCCAATAGTTTACCTAACCAGCTCCCACCTTTAGATCTCTTTGCTGGACTTTCTATCTTGGTCGCTAGCGCTCTATTTTACTTTTCCATCATTTTGGGAGGCTTTACTGTCCGACGTGTACTGGACCAGGAGAGCGACTTCACATTCCAAGAAGCTTGCGATCGTTACAGCCGACTCTTTGCTATCCCGCTTGTCTTAACGGCTCTAGCAAGTTTCTTTGCACTTTTTGGCGGCTTGCGATTCGCTGGCATCCTCACTCTTCTAAGCATGACCATCTTTGCCCTTGGCAATCTCTTTGTGATTAGCAAGCCAAGTAAGGCTAGTAGCCTTGACCCATTTTATCGTTTCTTGCTAGCTGTCTTACTTGATGGCGCTATTCTCTTACCCTTCTTCATTGCAGAGCTCGCGCTGACAGTTGACTACCTTCGCATCCTGACATTCTTTTAACCAAAATCCCTGCCATTTGTTAATGACAGGGATTTTTATGTTTACTCTTTTTTTGAACCGTGTCTACTTGACGGCTGCCAATTCCTCAAAATTTTTTCCCAAAATGGCTTGTACTTCTAATTGATTGGCATCTAGTTGCTGATAAAATGCTTCTGGTAGCGACTCTAGGAATCTTGCATAGTCCAAGCGAGCGATGGATTCATAGTCTTCTGCTTTGGACCCATCACCAGAAATCGTCACTAGGTCAATCTCCCAAACAAGCTCTTTGCCTGCCAGCTGATCGGTATAAGGAGCTGGTACAAAGGGTTCCTTTGGCAAAATCGTCTTGACTCCTTGGGCTAGGTGATAGATACCGTGCACCTTGCCTTGAGCATCTGGGTAAAATTTCACACTGGCAAGGTAGGCATCAGAGCCTTGAACCTTCTTGACCAACTCTTCAAAATGTGCCAATCCATCCTCAGCCAAAAAGCTCTCGAGGTATTCCTTATTGAGATAGATAGGGGCCAAGAGCCCTTGGCAATATACTAGACGAGCCGCTTTGTCAGATAGATAATGCTTGACCGTTTCTCGGAAATAAGCTTCAAAATCAAAGCCTTCTAGCCCTTCTACCACTTGCCCCAACTTGTTTGATAGGGCTTGGAGGAGAGCTTCTACAATCTCCCAGTCCGCTCTGGTAAGGAAGTCTGGAATCACCACTTGATAGCCTTTTCGGCTATCCGCATAGTTCACCTTGAAGAGAAATTGCGACTGACCTACAATCCCACACTCGATATACTCGAGACGATTGAGGGGCTGACGGAGATAGACCGCATCATAACTGTGTGACTCCAAGCCCTCCACCAAGGCCAAGATAGACTTGGCAGTCAAGACCTCCTGTTGTCCTAGAATGCTTTCTTTATTTGGGATAAAAAATGTTTTCGCCATAACTGGCCTCCTTTGAAATCGTTTACATATAGTATAACCTATTTTCCTGAAAGATACAGAAACAAATTTTAGATTTTTAGATAAAAAGCATAGAAAAACAGCCCCTAAGGGCTGTTTGCTTTATACAGTAGCGACTTGATCCAAGCTTTCACCGATAGCTGCTAGACGCTCGATCACTTCTGCTTGTGTCAATTCATTTTCTGAGACGTAGCGGTTGCGTGGGTGAACACGGCACTCGTGTGAGCATCCACGAAGGTACTTGTCTTCATTTTCTTCTGATGTTAGGATACGACGGTTACAGAAGGGATTTCCACAGTTGACATAACGTTCACATGGTGTTCCATCAAACCAGTCTTTCCCTACGATGGTTGGGTTGACATGGTTAACATCAACGGCGATACGCTCGTCAAAGACGTACATTTTCCCATCCCAAAGTTCACCTTGGACTTCTGGGTCTTTACCGTAAGTTGCGATTCCTCCGTGCAATTGGCCGACATCTTTATAGCCTTCACGGACCATCCAGCCTGAGAATTTCTCACAGCGAACTCCACCTGTACAGTAAACCACAACACGCTTGTCCATGAATTTTTCCTTGTTGTCACGGACCCATTGTGGCAACTCACGGAAGTTGCGGATGTCTGGACGGATAGCCCCACGGAAATGTCCTAGGTCGTACTCATAATCGTTACGTGTGTCAAGAACCACTGTATCTTCGTCAAGAAGGGCTTCTTTGAACTCTTTTGGAGACAAGTAAGCACCTGTTGTTTCAAGTGGGTTGATGTCGTTGTCAAAGTCATTGTCTTCCAAACCAAGGTGGACAATTTCTTTCTTGTAGCGAACAAACATCTTCTTGAAGGCTTGTTCACTTTCTTCGTCAATCTTGAACCAGAGGTCTTCCATACCTGGGAGGCTGTGAACGTAGTCCATGTATTTTTGAGTTGTTTCGTAGTCACCTGAAACAGTCCCGTTAATCCCCTCGTCAGCGACGAGGATACGGCCTTTGAGACCGATTGATTTACAGAAAGCCAAGTGATCTGCCGCAAATTGCTCTGCATTTTCAATTGGAGTATAGAGGTAGTAAAGTAAGACACGAATATCTTTTGCCATAAGATTTGTTCTCTTTTCTATTCTTAAATTTTCAGAATTTTTCATTCAACTATTCTAGTATACCCACTTGAGAAAACGAATGCAATTTATTTGACCGAAAATTATATAGAGAGACCTACCACTGCACTTCATCAGTAACCATAGCGAATCGCAGATAATTCTCTCAATTTTTTGATTTGCTTAGCTTGACTTTCTGACAAACCCAGCTTGTTATCAATCAACACACGTGAGATGTCAACGTTCATTTGGCTCAGAATAAATGGAGTAGAGGTTCCATCGTCCTTTAATCGTTTTTGATAAATCACTAACTGATTTTTCAGGGGAGCAAGTTGAGGCGCAACCTTTATATCTTCCAATAGATGATCAATGATGGTCATCGCTTCACAACGTCTTTCACTTCCTCCAGCAAACCATTTTAATGGTGTCATACTCATTTCCCTCCTGAAATTCGCTTATAAATTGAAAAACTATAATTCCTAACTCTCCAGCCAGTATTTTACCCAAACACCCTATGTAAAAAAGTCAGCAAAAATGGCAAGGTCGCTACAATATTATTGATTACATGCACCGCATAGGAAGGATAAATGCTCTTGGTATAACGGGTCAAACCAGCAAAGATGATTCCAGATGTTGTAAAAACGAAAATATCTAACAGACTAGGCAGGCTTGAAAAATGAGGGAGAGCAAATAAAATAGAAGGAAGAAGCAAATCAAGACCAAATCTCGAATCTTTAAAAAAGGCGTGTTGCAGTAATCCTCTATAGATTAACTCTTCCATCAGTGGAGTCAGAAAAAACAGGGCTATATAAATACCTAGCTCTGCAAAGTTAGTCCCACTATAACCAATCAATACAGCCCAACCTTCCGCAGTTGACTGAACATGTTTAGCTGTCTGAACGTTAAAAGAGATCTGGAGCACTACCACTAATACTGTCAAAATCGAATACCAAAGCCATTTTTCTCTTGGAATGCGAAAGAGATAACCATGGCCTGTCTTAACCAGAATCCAAATCATGACTCCGATAAATAGCAAACTCAAGATATTTTGAATCCAGAAGAAATTGCCTATCTGGGAAGAAAATTGCCAATAGTTTTGGACAATAAGCGTCAGCTGAGAAAGACCAAATACGAAAAATAGGTAAGAGAAGACAGCACTCATTTTGAAAAGAAGGCGATATTTTTTCATAATAAATCCCCTATAGATGTATGTGTATCACATCGCATAAACCCTCAGAACCACTCTTTTCATGTTTACATCCTAAAAATCACTACCTCCCCTAGAGAACTAGGGAAGGCAGCGATCACATTTTTAGGAATTAGGAATGAATACACGAAATCAATCGATCTTATGATTTTTTGTTTTTCAAGAATTCGTCGTATTGTTTTTGCATTTCGTTCAATACTTTTTCGTAAGCACCTTCAGATTTCAATTTTTCCATCAATTCTGGAATAGCTTTATCTGGGTCTACAGTACCAGTGTTGATAGCTGTATCGAATTGTTGCATTGTGTTAGAAATTGCTGAGATTTCAGATTTCACATTGTCAGTGTTAAAGATGAATCCAAGTGCTGGAGATTCTTTAGCTTCTGCCAATTGTTTCTTAGAATCTGCAATTTGTTGGTCTGTAACGTTTTCGTTGATGTAAAGGATCCAGTTGTTACCAGTGTTCCAACCTGACATGTGAGTGTTTCCTTTATATCCATCAAGGACGCGGACACGGTTTTCTTTACCTTCAACTTTTTCCCAGTTCTTACCTTCTGGACCGTAAACAAGACCGTTCAAGAGTTCTGGGTTTGTGTTCAAGAGGTTCAACACTTCCATTGATTTTTCTTTGTTCTTAGAGTTGTTTGAAATGACAAAGTTAGCAACTTGTGTTGTTTGGTTTTTCTTGATAAAGTTAGTGATTGGTTTGATTTGGATGTCTTTGTTAGCAACGCGTGAAAGCAAGCTGTTACCGTAGTCAGCTGGTCCTACTGTTTCTTCACGAACGAACCAAGTATCTTGTTGAAGGTCAAATGAAGTGTCGCTGGTTGCTACGTCTTTTGGAATGTATCCAGCTTCATAGAATTTGTGAAGAGTCTTCAAATGTTCTTTGAAACGAGGCACTTCGTAACGGTTTACGATCTTAGTAGTGTCTCCTTCAAGGTCGATAACAAATGGAAGTCCGTTTGGTACTGGGTAGTCAAAGTTATCGGATGGGATAAAGTTCTTCGTAACCGCAAATGGTACTACATCTGGAGCTTTTTCTTTGATTTGTTTCAAGACTGGTTCAAGTGTTTCGTATGAAGTGACACCTGAAATGTCAATACCATATTTTTCAAGAAGAGCACCGTTGAAGGCAAAGTTTTGAGATGATGCAACGTTAGCTGCAACTGGAACAGCATAAATCTTACCGTTTACAGTGTTCCCTTTGATGTAAGCTGGGTCAAGTGCTTTGTAAAGCTCTGCTCCTTCTTTTTTATACAATTCTGTCAAGTCAGCATAAGCACCTTTTTGAGCATTTACGACATAGTTAGATGCAAATGCGATATCATAGTTTTCACCAGATGATGTGATAACTGACATTTTCTTATCATAGTCACCCCATCCGAGGTATTGGATATCCAATTTAGCACCGACTTTTTCTTCGATGATTTTGTTTGCATTTTCTAGCAATTCATCCAAGTTGTCTGGTTTGTCACCGATTTGGTACATTTTGATTACAGGTTTTTCACCTGAAGTAGTATCGGCAGCTTTTTTGTTGTTACCTGTAAGGTTTCCACAAGCAGCAAGACCAGCAGCCAAAGCGACTACGCTAGCAGATGCAAAAGCATATTTTTTCCAGTTTTTCATGATAAAAACTCCTTTTTTTATTTTTAAACTTATAAACGATTTAATGATTTTTAACTTCAATCACTATGATGAAGTTGGGAAGGGAGAAACGGTGTTTCTCAGCAAATGCTATTCTTTCACACCACCGATCGTCAACCCTTTAACAAAGTAGCGTTGGAAGAATGGATACAGAATCGCGATTGGAAGGGTTGCAACAACAACCATGGCCATACGACCTGTTTCTTTCGGTAGAGCGACTCCCAGTTGACCAGATAGGCCGACTGCTTTTGCGATGTAGTCCATATTTTGTTGGATTTGCATGAGCAAATATTGCAATGGATACAAGTTGTCACTCTTGATGTAAAGAAGGGCGTTGAACCAGTCGTTCCAGAAACCAAGAGCTGTCAAAAGCGTGATGGTTGCGATACCTGGAAGTGACAAGGGCAAACAGATCTGGAAGAAGATCCGAGCTTCACTGGCACCATCGATACGAGCGGATTCGAGAATGGCTTCTGGAATGGTCTTCTTGAAGAAGGAACGCATCAAGATGATGTTGAATGGTGAGAGGAGCATTGGAACAATCAAGGCCCAAACGGTATCACCAAGTTGAAGCAGGCGAGTGACCACGATATAGCCTGGTACCAAACCAGCATTGAACAACATACTAAGAAGAGCGAAGATTGTAAAGAATCTGCGGTACTTAAAGGTTGTACGTGAGATGGCGTAGGCATAAGTGGTTGTAATGAAGACGTTGGTCACTGTTCCGACTACGGTTACAAAAACTGAGATAAAGAGCGCTTGGAGGATCTTATCTTTAAACTGAGCTAGGAACTGGAATCCATCTACACCAAATTTCGAAGGGAAAAAGCTATATCCATACTGGAGGATGCTCTTTTCGTCTGTCACCGAAATGATAATAACGAAGATAAAGGGCAAGATACAAGAAAGAGCAATCAAACCAGAGATGATACTAAAGAAGATATCTGCTTTCTTACTGAAGGAGTGAATGCCGACATTATCGATTTTTTCTTTTTTAATTTTCTTTTCTGCCATATTCTCCTCCTTTCTAGAACAAAGCTGAGTTTGGATCAACTCGTCTTGCAAGCAAGTTTGATAGGATAACCAGAATCAAACCGACAACGGATTGGTAAAGACCGGCTGCTGAAGCCATACCGATATCTGCTGTCTGAGTCAAACCATTAAAGACATACACGTCCAAAACGTTGGTTACATTGTAGAGCTGACCAGCATTGTGTGGGATTTGATAGAAGAGACCGAAGTCTGCACGGAAGATATTTCCGACTGCAAGGATGGTCAAGACTGTTACAAGCGGAGTCAACTGAGGAATGGTTACGTTGCGAATACGTTGCCACTTGCTCGCCCCGTCCACTGTTGCTGCTTCGTAGTAGGTTGGGTCAATTCCCATGATCGTCGCATAGTACATGACACTGCTATATCCAAAGCCTTTCCAAATACCTAGGAAAAGGAGAAGGTATGGCCAAATGCCTAAGTCAGCGTAGAAGTTGACTTCCTTCATGCCAATGGATGTTAGGAAATGGTTGAAAACCCCTTTGTCAATGTTTAGGAAGGCATCTGTAAAGAAACTGATGATAACCCATGACAAGAAGTAAGGGAACAACATAGACGTTTGGAAAATCTTAACCATTCTCTTAGAGCGGAGCTCGCTGAGGATGATGGCAATCCCTACTGATACAATCAAACCGATAAAGATAAAGCCGAGATTGTAAAGAACGGTATTACGAGTGATGATAAAGGCATCTTTTGAACTAAACAAGAATCTGAAATTATCTAACCCGACCCATTTACTATTCACAATACTATCTATGAAACCATTACTGGTCATATGGTAGTCTTTAAAGGCGACCACATTCCCAAATACTGGAATGTAAAAGAATAGAATCAACCAGAGTGCCCCTGGTAAAACCATCAAGAGAAAGATCCAGTTATCTCTCAAGGTCTTTGAAAACTTTTTCATAATTTCCTCCCTTTTTATTCCTAAAAACTGATTTCATCGAATTTTTAGGTTTGATAACGATTACATTATTAGTATACTCCTATTTGAAGGCTAGGTTAAACTACTAATTATAGAAAAAACTCCACAAATTATTTTTTGTGGAGAAGTTTTTTATAAGAAATAGGTTTCACGAGAAACACTCTGACTCGGAAAAAATGCCTAAGTCGTATAAATCGTCGATGCGGTCGCAATAGTGTGCCACTGGTTGGCTGTAGTTGCTGCGAAGTCCTTGTCTGCGTAGAAGTCAGTAAATGGTAGGATCACGACTTCTAATTCTTCGATGCGGACAATCTGACCTGCCAGATAAGCCTCGATGCGGCTTTCTGCTCGCTTGATGCGTTGCAAGAGTCCGCCCATACGGATATCAACCGTATCCAAACCAAAGACCTTGTTTTCTTTCAACCATTGGTGGCTAAAGAGGGCATGGAAGTTTTCAATCTCGCTTCTAAGTTTTGGTAATTCTTGCATGGCGATTTGCTGTAAGCTGACTTTGTCACCGGATTTATAAGCTTCACGGATGCGTCGTCCCACATCCACTTTGCTACTTAAAATCTGGTTCAACTGGGCCTGAGTTTCAAATAGGTAGGCATAGTTCCCAGCTTTTTCTTTGATAACAGCAAGCGTTTCAGCGGCCTGAGCGAAGTGCGGTTTGTCCTGTTCAGGTGTCATGTGTCTGTCAAGAATCGGACAGAGAACATCCTGATAAAAGACATAGCGGTTGGGATTGATACCACTGAGATTGCCTGGCAAGTCTGGCAAGAGATTGGCAAGGTCAATCTGCATAAAGTCCTCAACTGACAGACCTGTATTGGTCTTGAAGTGAGCAGACAAACGATCTAGGTCATTGCGGTAGCTGAGTTCTGCCCAGATTTGCAGACTTGGTAGAATAGAAAACTGGGCAGTTTCCCCACCATTGTCCCCCCAACCCGTTACAATGACTTCTTTGATGTCGTTAGCACGACAGGCTTTGTTGGCTTCAAGAGCAATAAGACGGCTGAAATGGTTGTTGGGTGTGAAACCGATCCACTTCCAAGCACCACCTGCAAAGGCAATATCTTGGCTAATCTTGTGATGGTTGCGGAAATTGCGGTTGTATTTTTCCTCGCTATCCTGATAATAGTCCCAGTAAACCAAGGTTACACGGTCTTTGAGACGATCTAGGTAGACACGAGTTTCCTCTGGAATCTCCACGTCACGATCGTACTGGCCATCCGCTGACATGAGTTTAAAGAACATATCACTCCACATCTGGCAGTGGAAACCATACTTGTCTGCAATATCCAGCACGCGCTCCAAGTGTTGGCACATGAGGAGACTACGGTCCACAACACCGTTCAAAATGAGGTAGCGCCCCAAACCAACCAAATGGGCTTCGTCCATCCCGATATTGACCTTGCGTGTCTGCAGTTTAGATAGAGTGGCAAACATCCCATCAACCAGGTCATACACCTTTTCTTCGCCGATAAGGAGAATGTCCTCCACATCACGAAGTTCCTGCACTTCTTTGACACCCCATTTGACGAAGGCTGACAAGTGGGCCAAGGTCTGGATGCAAGGCACAAAGGTCATATCAAACTGCTGGACATAGGCTTCGATTTCCTGCAACTCCTCTGCTGAATAGGCGCCACGGAAGTAACCAAAGTAAGGTTGCCCCTCAATCTGATAGGTGTCTTCCATGTAAAGTTCAAAGGTTGAGTAACCCATGAGAGCCAAGACCTCAATCATCTGCTTGGCAGAAGCCACATTCAGCACCGCATTTCGAGAACAGTCTGCCATGTAGGCCAAATCTTCATAAGCTGCCTGCTCCTCAATCGCTACTTTATCACCTTCTACTAGAGCTGTTGCCAATAAGGACAAGGCGCGGTAAAGTTGGTGAGGTTTGCGATAAGTTAGTTGATAATGTCCACCTTCACCCTTGATAGAGATAGAGGCTTGGTCAGACTGAGCGACTACTACCTCTACATCTGCTAGCGAAATATGCTTTTTAAGCAACTCTAATGCTTGCTCTTGTTTGGGACTAAGTCCTGTAAAAATTACCATTGATTTTCCTCCTGTAGCCAGTTGACAAGGGCACCATAGAGATTGGCATCTGCATGATAGGTGCAAGCTTGGATAACTGGTGCGACCGTGTATTCTTCGTAGGTTTTGACAAATGCATCGACAGCTTTTTTGACGCCTTGGATAAAATCTGGATTCTGGCTAATAGATCCTCCCAGACTAATGACATCTGGGTCGATGAGGTACTGGATATTGAGCAGTCCTTGCGCCAGATTACGGTTCATACGTTCAATGGCTTCTTGGCAAAGGGCATTGCCTGCTGCAGCTTCTTGGTAAATCTTGCGACCATCCCAGTCAGTCTGACCAGATTTTTCAATCACGTAGCGAACCATGTTTCCTGTAGAGGCTAGTAGCGACCAGTTGTTGAGTTTTTCAGCTGGTTCAATGGTTGTCATATAGCCAAACTCACCACCTAAGCCGTGGCGACCACGGTGAAGTTTGCCATTGATTATCATAGCTCCGCCAATTCCTGTCCCAATCACGACACAGGCTGCATTTTCAATCTCTGGGTGAGCCAGCAGTTCACTAAGTCCAACACAGTTGGCATCATTTTCTAGATGGACAGGTAGCTGATGATGAGCAAGCGTCTCATACCAAGAAAAGCCATGAATGTAAGGTACGGCACTGATTCCCTCAATCACACCTGTTTCTTGATTGACCGCGCCTGGAACGCTCATGGCAATGCCCTTATAATCTTGTTCTGCCAAGCGTTGGTCTAGCCAATCTAGTAAATCCTCCAAACTTTCTGGCGTCGGAGTACTTGTCTTATCTAGTATCTTTCCATCAGGAGTCAGACTGGCAAACTTAATCCCAGTCCCTCCGATATCAATGGTTGCAATGGTCATTGTTCTTCCCATAAAAAGGGGCGAATCAGTAGTTAGTCCTTACTCTTTCGCCCCTCCTTTCTATCTCATAGTATTAGTTATCAAACACTTTAAAACTATTAAATGTCTTCTTTTTTGATCAATTCTGTGCGAATTTCTTGTGGTGCTAAGAGTCCTGAATGAACGGGATATGGCCGCTCAAGCAAGTCCAAAATGGTTTGTTGGTGTTCTGATATACGCACATTTTCTTGACTCATATTGTAGTAACGAAGTACATATCCTTCTTCATTTTCAGCTACCTTAAAGGCTGTCGGGCAGACTTGTGGCAAGCTGAGCGCCGCATGGCACAAGAGGCTGCCAGTCGCAGCAACACTTCCTTCTTGTTTAGCAACTTGAAGACTAGTGAATGGTGTTTGGAAGGCTTTAGCACGACGGAAGGCTGAGAAGCGTTCCCCTGCTTGGTGGCATTCGAGAGCAAACTCGACTTCAAACTCACGCAAGCACTGAGCCTCTGGTGTCGGGAAGTAACCCCAGTCACCTAACTCACCTGAGGCACGAAGAATGGTCACAGCAATGGTATCGTCTCCAAGGATTTCATACTCGTGCAGTCCTTTATTAGCCACTGTCACCCCTTTTTCATCGTCATAAAGGCTGACGAAGGCTTGCTGGTGTTGTGGATTTTCAGGATTTTCCCAAGAAGCAGCTGGTTTGTTTGGTCGTGTTACTACCTCATAGATGCTTTCAGAGTCATTGCTTGGACGCGTGTTATGAGTCTTAACCAAGAGACGGATACGGTGGTCCTTGGCAGTATTGGTAAAGCGAGTCTTGAAGCGGATTTGTGGATTGTCAACAAAGACGGTCATCTCTGTTTCCAGAGGAAGGGTTGTCAATTCTTCTGAGCGCCCTGCTTCACGCGTCATAAACTCGATGATGCCTCTTTGTTCCGCATCCAGTTTTTCGTCTGCACTTACTGGAATTGTCAATTCATGCTTGAGCAAGATTTTAGCAAAACGTGCTGTATTTTCCAGGACTTCATAGCCTTTCAGCTCTGCGTAGATAGGCTCTGTTCCTTTTGGTTGGAAATAGATGTACTCATTTCCGATGTCACCACGGTCTTCAAAGCGAATAATATCTTCATACGCTTCATGAGTTGTCTTGTCGTAGACCGTGATGTTTTCATCCACACTGACCGTTACAAATGGCATATCAATTACTCCATTTTGGTAAATACCATCACGGTGTTCTTGTTTTCCTTCGAGCAATTGGAAGGTTGTCCAAGAAAGTGGTGCCAGATGAACAGGTACTGTCACGCGCACTTGACGAGCAATGCGAGCCTGACGGAACTTGTCTTTTGGCAAATCATACTCAAAGTTAGCTCCCAGATCTTCGATTTTCGCTTCTACAGCATGCCCTTCCAAGTCTTCGACACGGTAGCTTGGCAAGGTCAAGGCTGCCATCTTCTTATAGCCTTCTGTTGGGTGCAATTCCTTGAAATCACAAGTCGCCACATCAATCACGGTGCTGACCGTATCAACCTTGTCATGCAAACCTGTGTTAATGACAGTAAAGAGATGGTCGCTTTGCGCTTCGTGAGTTGCAATTTTGCCCTTCCACTCGTTGAGAAGATTGGTCTTAACAAAGTTTCCAACTTGGTTGACCTTGGCAAAACGCGTTTCCATCTCACGGTGAACTTCGTCCACACTACAGCCACAGATGCTATCATGTGGCGCATTTTGTAGAAGGACTTTCCAAGCATAGGTCAACTGCTCCTTATGGTTGTGCCCACCAGTGATGACAGTCAATGGCTCCACTACTTGTTCTAGCAAGTTGCTATTTTCTTGGAAGGCTTGTTTGAGGTAAATCCGTGATGAAGAAGTGTTGGCAAGTGTGTACCAGCCATCTGTTTCCTGACTTGTCAACTCACCTGTAACCGTTGATAACTGCTCTGGTAGAGCACTTTCTACTGCATGGACATAGTCATCAAAGGAACTATGCACAAAGGTCACATCTGGGAAGAGTTCATTTGCCACACGAATGGCTTCACTCAGATTTCGCTGTACAGGCTGGTGGTCACATCCGTTCATCATCAACCATTGGTTGGTCGAAGCATAGTCACGTACGTCTGACAATTTTTGTTTCCAGAAGGCCAGGGCCTCATCCTTATCAACTGGGATTTCATTCCCATTACTATACCAGTTGGCAAAGAGGATACCGAGGACACGACTTCCGTCTGCACCCTGCCAGTACATTTCTGAAAACTGGGATGTGAACTGCTCATCTTCGAGAACTTGGTTGTCAAATCCAATCGGCTTCACACCACGACCAAAGGCTGCCACGTGAATGCCTGATTTTTGAAGGATTTGGGGAGCTTGTCCCATATTTCCAAAGGTATCTGGGAAGTAACCAATCTGGGTTGATTTGCCCCATTTTGCACATTCTGCTTGACCAATCAAGGTATTGCGGACATTGGCTTCACTTGAAATCAAGTAGTCATCCTGCAAGATGTAAAAAGGACCAATTTTGAGTTTGCCTTGGTCGATGTAACGTTGGACTTTGTCGCGATTTTCAGGGCGAATTTCCAAGTAGTCATCAAGGACAATAGTTTGTCCATCCAAGTGGAAACTCTTGAACTCAGGGTCATTTTCAAAAAGGTCAAAAAGATTATCAAATAATTCCACCAACTGCATACGGTGGCTTTCAAAAGGTAAGTACCACTCACGGTCCCAGTGACTATGTGAGATAATATGTACAACAACATTTTCCATGAAGTAAAACCTCATTCTAACTTAAATTTTAACGTTTTAAATGTAAAGGTGTGATTCTGACACGAATCGGTGAAACTAAAGCGCGCTCCTTATACTCAATAAAAATCAAAGAGCAAACTAGGAAGCTAGCCACAGTCTGCTCAAAGCACTGCTTTGAGGTTGTGGATAAACTGACGAAGTCAGCTCAAAACACTGTTTTGAGGTTGCAGATAGAACTGACGAAGTCAGTAACATCTATACGGCAAGGCGAAGCTGATGTGGTTTGAAGAGATTTTCGAAGAGTATTAGCGAATATCTAGATAATCCAAAACCAATTCACAAAACATCATGTTGGCCCAAGAGAACCATTCACGTGAGTAAAGCGTTGGGTCATCCACGTGGAAGCTTTCATGCATGACACCTGTACCACCGTCGCAGGCAACGAGCTGATCCAGCAAGAATTTCTTCTCTGCCTTATCTCTTGTTGTCAAACCTTGGATAGAAAGGGCAATCGGCCAGATATAGCGATAGAAGGTATGAGAACTTCCGAGACCGCTAGCGTATTCTCCTTGGTAAAAATATGGATTTTCAGGGCTCAGAATGGTACGGCGTGTGGCTTGGTAAACCTCATCGTCAATCGCACAGTAACCAAGATATGGAGCAGCCAGTAGACTTGGTACGTTTGGATCATCCATGATGCTAGCATTTCCTAGACCATCCACTTCAAAGGCGTAAATCCTTTCTCCCTTGCTGTTGGTTGTATAGGCATAGTTTTCGATGCCTTCTTGAATCTCTGCTTGGAGACGCTTAGCGTCTGCCACGATGTTTTGGCTATCAGCTAGGTCTAGTTCTGCAAAGATTTCTTGCACATACCCCAATACGACTACGGCAAACATATTGGACGGAATCAAATAGCTATACTGACAGCAGTCATCACTCGGACGAAAAGCTGACCAGGTCATACCTGTCACTACAAAATCAGGTCCAAAGCCATCATTTACTAAGGTGTCTTCCTTGCGGTCCGTATCCCTAACAAAACGATAAGGAGAGTTCTTGTGGTCTTGTTCCACTGTCCAGAGATGAAGAATTTCCTTGGTCGCTGTGACAAAAGTCTCATCAAACTGACTGGTCTCGCCAGTCTCTTTCCAAAGGAGATAAGCCAGCTGCAAAGGATAGCAAAGCGAATCCACCTCGTACTTGCGTTCCCAAATCCAGCCATTAAGCTCTGTGTGATCAGTCTCATGGTGCCCCTTCCAGTTTTCCTCAATATTGAAGGAATTGGCATAAGGATCCTTGAGCACCAAAGTCATCTGACGCTTGACCAAACCTGCAATGGTCTGACGCAAGAGAGGATCTCTTTTAGCCACGTGCAGGTAGGGTCTGAGTTGGGCTGTCGAATCCCGAAGCCACATAGCAGGAATATCCCCTGTCAAGACAAAAGTTGAGCCATCTTCTAGAATCTCGACCGTATTGTCCAAGGTGTCTGTATAGCAACGCTCAAAGACATCCACCCACTCGGGATGGTCCTTAGCCCGCTCCGCTACTTGGTCTAGCCATTCTCTAACAATTTCTTTCGAATAAACCATAGTATTTTTTCCTCTTTCAAACAAGTTTCATGTTCAGTATAAAAAAAAACGCCTCCAAAAGATATACACAAACTAAAGGCGTTTTGAAACAAACTTATGAAAAAAAAGTTGGGGCTCTCCCCAACTTTTCTATTCACTTTTCTTTTCTTCGTAAACCTTATAACCTTCAGTAGCCAGTTCAGCTTTTAGACCTTCTAAATCTTTTGATCCCCAACTTGATACTTTAGAAGCAGCATCAAGATCAAGATTATTGTCCTTCAAAAGGTAAGCTTGATAACCATAGTATTTGTAACGAACTTCTTTTGAATTGCCACTTGACCAAGTTACTTTATAAACTGTTATCAACGAAACTTTCCCATTTGATTTTTTATTCTCTTCTGGGATGACTTTCAAATAACTGCCTTGTGACTCTAAAGTGTAGGTGCTAAAGGAACTATTTTGATTTTCAGACTTGCTGTAGTCATCATTCTTTTTCAGAAGATCCGCAAAGTTCTTCACATCTTTTAAGTCTTTCAACCCTTCAACAGTCACCTCGACCTTATTGTTGTCAACAACTTTTCCTTTTGATTTTAACTCATTGATATAGGTCGCACTAACAGTAAGAGTAACTGTATCTCCGTTCTTCAAGTTTGTCGGACGTTTGTTATCTTCAAAGTTGAAATAGGCGTCTTTATTAGGATTTTCTGTAATAGACGCTATGCCATACCCATTAAATCCAGTAAATGTCACAGGAGTTTCTTTGAGCAAATCAGCCGTTGATACCTTCTCATATTCTTTCAAGTTTTCAACTTTGAAAGTTTTCTTTTCAGCTTTAAATGGTGAGTTCTTTGAGCTTGTAGTTACGGTGAATGTAACTTCGTCCCCATTTTTGAGACCATTTGTTTTGTCAAATTCATAATGGACACTACTAATCATCGCTTCTGCTTGCATCAATTTAGACGCCAACTTGCCATCTCTTGACACTTCTGCGTAAATAATAGGGTCTTTTTTAGCCAAACCCGCTGCCTGATCCTTATTAAAGCCTACTTTTTGGTATGCTATTTCTGCTACTTTCTCAGCAATATCTTGACTATTATAAGTTACCGTTCCAGATTCTTCATAACCTGAAAACTCAACTTTGACGTCGCCAATTAAGCTTTTTGGTTGTGACTGGATAACATTGTATCCCACAAATGCCACAATAATAACGGCTACTGCCACAAGAGCTGCAATGATTTCTTTGCGTTTCGTTGCAAACAATCCTTTGGTTTTTTCAACGACTTGTTGAGCCGAAGCCTCAGCTGAAGCTTTTGCATCTTCTTTCTGTTCTGGCTTAGAATCTTTCTCTTCCACCACTTCTTCAGATTGGTCATCTTTTGCTTGCTCAGAAGCCGTTTCTTCCACAGTTTCTGGTTCTTGAGTAGCAACTGACTCCACATCCTCTACAGGCGTGTTTTCAACCTTCTCTACAGATTCTTCGTTATTCACATTATTTACCGAATCACTCATAAAAAAATCCCCTTTTCTTTTTTATTGTCTCCATTCTAACAAAAGAATGAATATTTGTAAATTATTAACCGAAATTTATAGGGGCATTTACTTTTTAAAATTCGGTTATTGGCAATTTCATGTTATACTAAACAAAAACCTCTACAGGAAGCTTTTTTATGAAACCACTACTTGAAACCATCGATACCCGCTTTGGGACTGCTAGCAAGCATGCCTTTTCTCGAGGAAATACCCTGCCCTACACGGGCGTTCCTTTTGGGATGAATTATTTTGTTCCCCAGACCAGTGACCAGGAGGGAGCTTGGTTCTTCGATCCGCATCTGCCCGTCTTTCAAGGGATTCGATTAACCCACCAACCCAGTCCTTGGATTGGCGACTACTCTTGGCTCCTTCTGACACCTGTTACAGGCCAGCTAGGTGGAGACAGCCTCTTCCATCGTCAGTCTTCCTATGACCTAGATAAGGCCTCCTTCCAACCTCACTATCTGAAGATTTTCTCCCTGCGCTATCAGATTGAAACCCAGCTCACACCGACTTGCTATGGCGCTTCTATTCGTTTGGAGCAAAAGCAAGGCAAAGACCTCTCCCTCTATCTTCACGCAGCAGATGAACTGACCGTAGAGCAATTAGATAAGCGGACTCTTGCCCTAAGACAAGAAGGTAAAACTGAGACTACCAAAAATCCTCTGATACTGTTTACTGCTTTACAAATGAATACGGATATTCTTGCTATCACACAAGAAGAGAGAGACTGGCGAATTGACTTAGCAAGCAGTCAAGCCGAGATTCAACTAGCAACTTCTTTCATATCGCCTTCTCAAGCTCTGCTTAATCTACCTCAAAAGGACTTTGACAGCTGTAAAGTAAATGCGAAAGCGGACTGGGAAAATCTCCTCCATCGTTTTGATATCATGGAGACAGGAGAAGCTGACCGAACCTTCTTTGACCACTGCCTCTACAGACTCTTCCTCTTCCCACAGACTTTTTATGAGGTGAACGAATCAGGGCAAGCCATCCACATGGATCTGGCTACTGGTACTGTCAAGCCCGGCGTCCTCTTTAGCAACAATGGTTTCTGGGATACCTTCCGCACCACCTTCCCCCTCTTTGCCCTTGTCATACCAGAACACTATCACCGCTTTTTAGAAGGTTTCCTCAATAGCTACCGCAATACTGGTTTCCTGCCAAAATGGCTGGCCCCAGACGAGCATGGCATGATGCCTGGTACTCTTTTAGACGGCATTATCGCAGATAGCGCCTGCAAGGACATGGCTATCGATTTGGAAGAAAAACTCCTCCAAGCCATGCTTGAAACAGCCAGCAAGTCCGACCCTCTCGGCATCAATGGCCGTCACGGTTTGGCACAATACCAAGAATTAGGTTATCTCTCTACCGACCACCACGAAAGCGTCAGCCACACCCTTGACTATGCCTATAGCGACTTTTGTATCGCCAGCTGTGCCGAAAAGCTTGGTCAGAATGACATCGCGGAAACTTATAGAACTTCGTCACAAAATTACCACCATCTATTTGACACTGCGACGGGCTACATGCGTGCGCGAGATAGCCAAGGCAACTTCCGCCCCGACTTCTCTCCTTATAGTTGGGGACGCGACTACGCCGAATGCTCTGCCATTCAAGCGACCTTAGGCGTCCTCCACGACATCCCAGGCTTAATCCAGCTTATGGGTGGAAAGGAAACCTTTAGCCACTATCTTTTGAAAGCCTGTCAAGATGCTCCCCTCTTTGAGACGACTGGCTATGGTTATGAGATTCACGAGATGAGCGAGATGGCTACAGCTCCTTTTGGGCAAATGGCTATTTCCAACCAACCTAGTTTCCACATCCCTTATCTCTTCCGCTACAGTGACTACCCTGACTACACTGCCCTACTCATCAAGTCGATAAGTCAGAAAGCCTTTCACCCAAGCTGGCAAGCCTATCCTGGCGATGAGGATAATGGCAGTCTCTCTGCTTGGTACATCTGGTCAGCTCTTGGATTCTACCCGACCTGTCCAGGCAAACCCAGCTACGACCTCGGAATCCCTATCTTTGACCATCTCCGTATCTACCTGGCTAAGGAAGATAAATGGTTGGATATCCATGCTGAACAAAACCACAGCCACTTCAACTTTGTCAAAGAATGTCGATTGGACAAGACCATAGTATCTAGCATTCAACACCAAGACCTCTTGAAAGCTGAGCAACTGACCTTCACCCTCAGCTGGCTACCAAACCACTCCTAACCCAAAGAACCTTTGCATCGCGCAAAGGTTCTTCTTTTATGAAACTTGGACTTGAAGTTGATTCACAAGCTGACTCTCTACAGTTATCCACAACTTGTGGATAAGAAAACATGCCTAAAAATCAGCTTCTCCAGAAGTTAGCTCTTAGACTTTGAACCTGTCACCCTCAGGCAGACCTGCTCAAATCCCTACTAGACTAAGATTTCTACTAGAAAGCTAGCCCGTTACTAGTTTCCGGGGCAATTCTCAAGACCCCTCTAGGATATTAGCTAAATGTCCTGTTCCCCCTAGACTTATCCACAGACTGTGCATAAACTATTGTTCCAGACTGCTCTCTTTGACTATAACAAAAATCGATAGCAACGTCAATATGACTAAGATCCCTTCCTAAATCCCCTGAAAAGATTCTATAATTTGTACAATCGTAGCTTTTGCATTCGCCAGCTAGTGAGAATCAGCCAGTAGAAAATGACCTCTTTATCACATTGTGAACAGCACAACTGTGGTACTATAATACCTAACAACCTAATCGTTTCCAGCAAAAAATCCCGCAGATTTGCGGGATTCTCTCTTGCATCAATGCGCTAACATTTCTTGGGCGATTTCTTGACCAGATAGGTTATCTGGGTAGTAGGTTGGCCAGTTATCCATTTCTTCAAAGAGGGCTTCTTGGCTTGTGCCTCCAAAGAAGATATGGAAATGTTCTGCCTTGACTGGGGCGATATTGTGGTCACTAAACTGAACATACTTGAACTGTCCAGCGTCCGCATCTGTCGCTTCAAAGAGGAAGCGCACACCACGATTGCCTTTCTTATAAGTCAAGATTTTCTTGCCGACATACTTATAGGTGAATTTCTTGCTTTGGCCACCTTGAACAAATTCCATAGTGTTATCCGTGATGTTGATTTTGGTCACATCTGTCTGATAGCCTTTTCTATAGTAAGCCTTATACTCATCCTTGGTCATCTTACCAGTCAACTTAGCCTTGTAGTCAAAGACTTGATCAAAAGTTCCATCCTCAAGGAAAGGATAGACAGACTGCCAGTTGCCAGCATAGTCACTCAAGGTGCGGTCCTTGACATCTGCATCCTCAAAGTAACCATTGTGAACTGTCTTGGTATTTTCTTCCTTCTCTGGTTCGATTTCTGGTCCTTCTTGGTCCGTTGTCTGTTTCAAAGCCTTGAGGTTTTTCTCCATCACGGAGATATAGTCCTCACCAGCCTTGGTTGCTTCTTCTGTTAGACTTTCTAGCGGATTGAGCACGTCTAGTTTGACACCTGTTTCTTTTGAGAGTGTATTGGCGAGGGCTTGTGAAGCATTTTCTTCAAAGTAGATATAAGAAATCTTGTTTTTCTTGATATACTCTGTCAATTCTGCCAAACGTGCTGCTGATGGTTCTGCATCTGGTGAGAGACCTGAGATGGATACTTGCTTGAGACCGTAGTCCAAGGCAAGATAGTTAAAGGCAGCGTGCTGGGTCACAAAGCTCTTTTGTTTCGCTTGAGATAAGCCATCTGTATAAGCCTTATCCAATGCTTGCAATTTTTCAATGTAGGCAGCTGCATTCTTCTCAAAAGTCTCTTTTTTATCAGGATAATCTGCTGACAAGCTGTCACGGATATGCTCTACCAGTTTGATGGCGCGTGCTGGTGAAAGCCAAACGTGGGGATCGTAGTCGTGATGGTGACCTTCACCACCATGATCATGCCCTTCCTCTTCTTCCTCACCACCTGGCAAAAGTAACATATCACCTGTTGCCTTGATGGTTTTCACTTTTTTCTTATCCAAGGATTCTAGCAATTTTGGAACCCAAGTTTCCATATTTTCATTTTCATAGACAAAGGTATCTGCGTCTTGGATTTTGGCAACTGCCTTGGCAGACGGTTCGTACTCATGGGGTTCTGTACCAGCACCGATGAGAAGTTCTACATTAGCAGTATCTCCTGCGACTTGTTTGGTAAATTCGTAGACAGGGTAAAAGGTTGTCACGATATTTAGCTTCCCATCTGCCTGTTTTTGATTGGAACAAGCCACTAAAAACAGGGCACATAGACTAGCTAGTAGTAAGCTCAGTTTTTTCATTTCATTCTCCTATTTGATAAAACGTTTCAGTAGACTGACTAACAAAAAGACAGCTACAAAGATAATGGTGATACTAGCGCTGGCAGGGGTTTCCGCATAGTAGGAAATATAAAGTCCTGCCACCATTCCCAAAAAGCCAATAGCGCTGGCTAGTAACATAACGGATTTGAAGTTTTTCCCCAGACGAAGGGCAATACTAGCTGGCAAGACCATAATGGTCGATACCAAAAGAGCTCCTGCAGCTGGAATCATAAGGGCAATGGCCACCCCTGTCACCATGTTAAAGAGGATAGACATGGTACGAACGGGCAAGCCATCCACAAAGGCCGTGTCCTCATCAAAGGTCAGGATATACATTGGTCGCAAGAATAAGAAAGTCAAGAGTAAAACGACCGCAGCAATGGCAAAGAGGAAAATCACCTGCTCCTGGCTAATGGTCACAATCGAACCAAAGAGATATTGGTCCAAACTCATGGAGCTCGAACTTTTCCCCTTACTCATGACAATCAGAGACACTGCAAGTCCTGTTGACATGAGGATGGCAGTTCCGATTTCCATAAAGTTCTTATAGACTGTCCGGAGATACTCCAAAAAGACCGCAGCGATCAAGACAATGGCAATGGTTGAAATGGTTGGAGAAATTCCCAAAACCAGACCAAAGGCTACTCCTGATAGAGAAACGTGACTGAGGGTATCACTCATGAGACTCTGACGACGTAAGATAAGGAAGGTCCCAAGAACTGGAGAAAAGAGACTCATGGCAATGACCGCCAAGAAGGCACGCTGCATGAAATCATAAGATAACAAACTAAGCATGTTCCACCTCCTGATCGCTTTCGTGAACGTTGAAACAACGCCATGGCGAATCTTGGTTACGAACTAGATGAATATTGCGATCCGCATAGTCCTTGACTTCCTCAGGGTCATGGGTAATCATCAAAACAGCCTTACCATGATGGTGGGCACTATGGTGCATGAGTTCGTAAAATTCATTTTTGCTTCCAGCATCCATCCCTGTTGTCGGCTCATCCAGGACAAAAATATCTGGGTCAGAAGCAAACATCCGGGCAATCACTGCTCGTTGCTTTTGCCCTCCCGAGAGGGAACCAATTCGTTTGTCACGATGTTCCCACATACCAACTGAGTCTAGACTAGCCTTGATATGCTCCTCATCATGAGCATTCAAGCGACGGAACCAGCCTTTTCGCGGATAACGACCCGACTTGACAAATTCATAAACCGTACTTGGAAAACCAGCATTAAAACTGGCTATCTGCTGGGGAAGATAAGCTATCCTAAGTTTTTTCCCATGAGTGTTTGTCTTTGAGATGGTTACCTTACCAAATCTTGGCTGCAAGATGCCTAGGCTCGCCTTGATAAGCGTTGTCTTGGCAGCTCCATTTTCACCAGTCAGGGTGACAAACTCCCCACTATCAACACTATAGTTGATGTGCTCGAGGACAGGTTCCTTGTCATAATAGAAAGACAAGTCCTCTACTGTAATATACCGCATTATTTGATTTCTCCTACTAAAGCAGTTAAAAACCGCTGGATAACTTCTTGTTCATTTGGAGTAAACTGACTTGCCACTTGTTCATAGGCTAAGAGCGTGTGTTCATGATGATGGTGGTGTTCCTCTGCCACTGGTCGAGCCAGCTCTGTCAGTTGATAAAAGATCACACGCGCATCTTTGGGATCTCTGGATGTCTCTAACATACCCTCTTTGACCAAAGATTTGATAGCCTTGGTCACTGCCGCCTGACTGACATTAAGGCGACGGGCCAACTCCGAGTTGGTTAGGGATTCTTCTGACAAGAGCATGAGGATGTGTTCCTGAGTATTGGTCAAGGCAACGTCACTCGTGCAATGCCCGATTAGAATTTCATGCTGGTTCTCAGATCTCAAGATCACCTCGTTTAAAAAGTTATCGATTTCCTGCGCAAGCTGTCTCATGTGTTACTCCTTCCCTAGCTATCTTTTTCGTAAAAAAACATAGATAGCCACCGATTCTTTACTGGTTAATTATATCATAAACCAAAAAAGAGTCAAGGGAAAAAGGCGTAAAAACGTTTCCCTAGACTCTTCTAGATGTAAAATTTAACCTATTTTTGCTTTGGTTTTCGACTCGATAAGATACCTGCCAAACCAGCTACCATTCCCATCAAGAGCAAGAAGATGGACTGTTCGCTTCCTGTATTTGGGAGGGCCTTTTCTGAGACAACTGCCTTCTTGCTAAATTGACCTGCCACCTCATAAGTCAATGGCACATTTGTAGTCGCATCGCTAGCAGCTGCATTCGTTTGAGGCGTTTCTACTGGTAGACTAAAGTTTTTAGAATCCACAGAAATCGTCCGTGAGTTCGGATTGATCTTTTCATACTGGGTCAAATCAGCGGTTTTCAGATACTCTTCAAAGGCAGCATCCATAGAAGGACCTTCTTCTCGCGCACCACCTAACATCGTGTAGCCATCACCACCCGCAGCTAAGAAATCATTGGTTGCAAGATAGTACGTCTTTGCAAGGTCTAGAAGATCATAACGACCAGTCGTGCGGTTTTTGACCTGGATGGCCAAGACACGTTTGCCTGATGGTAGGTTGGTATCATAGTAGACCTTCACACCTGAAACTTGCAAGAAACCACCACTTGGCTCCAACAATGGTTGCCCGTTCTCATCCAAGACCTTCTTGCCATCCTTATCGACCTGCAAGATAGATCCGAGTGATTTTTCAAACATATCCAATACTTGTTGCCCAGTCACTTGTATTTGTGAGATGGTATTTCCAAATGGAAGAACGGCAATGACATTTCCTTTAGTGATCGGTTTGCCTTTTGCAATGGTTTCACGCAAGCCACCACCATTTGTCACAGCGATGTCTGTCGGATGGCTAAATCCTGTTTGACCATACTGATAGAGAGAGTCTGCCACGACGTTTCCGAGGTTGGTTTCACGGACCCGAACATTTTCACGATCACCGTTTAGTTCTACAGGGCTGTTTGAAACAATCTCAACTGCATTTTCAGCATCGTATTTTTGTTTAATGTCTTTGACTAGTTTTTCAACTGTTGGATTGGCTGGTAATTTTTTAGCATCAGCAGCCGGAATCTGAGTTGGATTGCCCAAAAGCTGACGTGATTTGTAGATAACCTTCCCAACATTATGAAGGTAACTTCCTGTTTGGTTATAGGTAACATTGTCGCCATAAGTTGTGGAAGCTACTGTATGAGAATGCCCATCAATAACTGTCACACGTTTGCCTTTGAGACGAGGATTTTTAGAGAGAGCTTCTGCCAAAGTTGAACCACGCCATTCTACTGGGGTTGTGGTATCCACACCCAAGTGAGCCAGCACAACATAGTGTTTGTAGTCCTTACCTTCTGCACGAGCCTTGGCTTGAACTTCTTCGATGACCTTATTGACTTCAGAGATTGGATCTGTAAAAGTTACCCCTTTGACATTTTTAGGGTGAGTTTTGGTTGCTGTTTCAGGTGTTGTCACGCCGATTACAACAAACTCATCACCTTCCACAGTCTTATCTTTATCAACGATTGTAGAAGCTTCAAAAAGACGAGCTCCATTGACATAAGTATTTGAGCTAAGTAATGGGAATTTCAAGATTTCCTTGTATTTCTTAGCTTCGTCTAAACCAAAGTCAAACTCATGATTTCCTACTGCCATGGCATCATACTGCATCTGATTGAGAATTTCAGCACGCGCTTCACCCTTGGTAGAGTTGGAAATCGGCAAACCTTGGAAAGCGTCTCCCGCATCAACAACTAGAGTATTTTGAGTTGATTTCGCACGTTCCTGCTCAATGACAGTCGCTAGCTTGGCATCTCCAATTACGCCCTTTTCCTCTACAATACGGCCATGAACATCATTGGTGTGTAAGATAACGGTGTCTTTTTCTTCGCTTTTAGGAGATTCAACAGGAGCTTCCTTTGCTTCCGTCGATTCAGCACTTGTAGGACTTGCCGCCTCTGTTGTTGGAGCTGCAGGAGTTTCTGAAGTTGCTGAATTTGCTGGATTTGCTATAACTGCAGGACTTTCTGCAGGGGCAGTTGCTTCTTCAGCATAGACCTGTCCAGCTAAGAAGGCTGGAGCTAACAGGGCTGTCGATAAGACAGGTAATAAAGAACGTTTGTTCATTTTAAAATCCCTTTCTTTTCTTTTTCTCTTTTATATTATACGCTATTTCTAAAAATTTTGAAACTTTTGACCTATTTTCATCTTAAATATTCGCCATTTAAACAAAAAAGCTTGGGTTTAATTCCCAAACTTTTAGACCATTCTATTTGAAATCTTTGATGTTCCCATCATAGGTCGCCCAGTCCTTGCTAAAGAAGCGGTCATTCATCTTGTAGTCTGGAGCTGGTTTCGGATCCGTCAAGAAAGGATTGACAACCTTATCAAAAGCTAGCCAACCTAACCATCCTAGATGAATGGTATCCTTAACAAAATAAGGGTCCCCTCCATTTTTTGAAAAATCAGCAATATTGGTAAAACCCTGACTTTCTAATTGGTAACGAATTTTCTCCACTGCATGCTGGTACATCTCTTCACTGAGCCCTGTGTACTCCATCCACTTCTTGTTAACCGGCTGAATGACAAAGAGCACATTGACATTCGACTTAGCAAATTGATTGAGGACCAGCTGCAAATCATTGTATTCAGAGGACTTGAGGAAGTTGTAATTTTTTTGATACCCTTCCCATTTTTTTAAATCCTTTTGAATCTCTCTCGTATAGAAATGATTTTCCATCCCCATATCGTTATTGGTCGTATTTGCTTCTGCGTCCTTACGAACAATTTTTTCTAACTCATCATAAGAAAATTGATCCGGAAGATCTTTTAAATAGTTCTCCACGTGTTCCTTGTACTTGAGTTGTCCTCGAATGGAGAATTGTCCAAAGAGAGCGGATTGTTTTTCGTTGAATCGCGCAAAAATATCAATAGCAACCTGATCAACATCTGATAATTCTTCACCCTTTGACAGTTTTTGAACAATGCCTTTCAATGCAACATTAGGATTCTGCTTTAACAATCGAATAGCCGCATGCTTTGCAGCAATGTCACCAGATTGATTTCCCAAAAAAGCTGTTAATTGGTCACTGTTAAAAAATCTCTGAAACGCTGCGGGTTCATAATCTGTCTCCGTAAACCACTGAGGCGAAATCACAAATACAGCCTGCTTATTCTCTATTTCTGGCAAAATTTGCTGTAGACCAAAATATTGATTGAGAGAGGCTGCTCCTGCTTGACCTAGAAAGTAAGGACGATAGGGACGATGGTATTTTTCTGCTAAAACAGCTGGATGGACACTATCAAATCGAATCCATTCACTGGACCCTAGAAAAGGAATAAAACGCATATTTGGATCCGTAAGAGCCCTTACTTTTTGGCTTCTCTCTTTAAAACTCTCTGCACTAACAGAAGCCGCCGAGTATTTCTCCTCCGTCAGATTATGGCTTGTTGTACCTGGATAAAAAAAGATGAGTAGAAGAACCAAAAATCCAGCAATGAAGATAGGCCCGAAGATCAGCCACAAGCGTTTAAGCATTCTTCAACTCCGTAATACCTTCTACGATTTTATTAGCCGTATTCCAGTCATCACGACCGAACTCCGTCACTGGAACACGAATGTCAAAACGGTTTTCAATCTCCACAATCAATTCAACCGTTCCCATGCTATCCAAGACACCGGCATCAAAAAGATCTTCATCCATCATGTCAGAAACATCTTCCATAAACAACTCATCAATAATTTCAATAACTTCTGATTTGATATCCATTTTTTATATCCTTTTATTTTTTAAACCATAAATCATTCAAAAATCCAGAAAAGATTAAGAATGAAACCATCACGACATGGAAGGTGACAACCATGCCAAGCAACTGAATCCAGCGATTCTCAGGTAAGGAACCCTTTCCAGCTTTTTTCCGTTCTTTATTGAGCGCTTTTTTCTTACGAACCCAAGCGTCATTGATGACCAGCCCAATCCCATGAAAAAGTCCGTAGGCGATGTAGTACCAGGTCACACCATGCCAAAATCCCATAATCAGCATATTGAGAATATAGGCTACACTTGAGGTCACATTGCGATTTTTAAAGACCTTCTTTCTGGTCAACACCATGACCATCCGCATAAAGACAAAGTCACGGAACCAGAAAGACAGACTCATGTGCCAGCGATTCCAAAACTCTTTTAAATCCCTTGACAAAAAGGGCTTGTTAAAGTTGACAGGACTATGAATACCCATCAAGTTTGAAATGGCTAAGGCAAACATAGAGTAGCCCGCAAAGTCAAAGAAGAGCTCCAGACCAAAGGTGTACATGACCGCTAAAGCGTAGAGGTTAAAGAAACCACCTGTCTGCAAGGCCAAATTTTTCAGCGGAGGCAATAATGTCTCTCCTAAAATGTGAGCCAAGATAAACTTGTAGAGGAAGCCAAGCATGATATATTTGACAGCCTCTTCTAGCATATCCATCAGCTCATCCCGCTCAGGAATGGTCTCGTAATTTTCATTGAAGCGTTTAAAACGATCAATAGGACCACTTGAGAAAGTCGGCATAAAGAGAAGAAAACGTAAGAATTGCCAAATCGTTAAATCCTTGATGACACCGTCTCTCAACTCAACGATAACCCCAACTGCACGAAAGGTTAAGTAAGAAATCCCTAAAAATCCAAACAAAGATTGAGGTCCATGAATAGCAGGAGATACTTTCACAAAGACAATAGGCAATAGGGATAGAAAACTAACCAGGTAAAATATCCATTTACTATCCCGTTGTTTCCTGTACCTTTTGTAGAAAGATACAAGAAGTACTTGCCAGATAACATAAAGGATCAAAGCGCTTATTTGATTCGTCTTTCCACCAACCAACATGGTGACGATAAAGAAGAGACTAACGAGCACCTCGTACAAGGCAAAACGTTTCTTGAAAAAAAGACCGATAAAGATAGGTAAAGTTGCAACAATTACGTATAAAAAGTACTGAAGATCACCATAAGGTTCCAAATGAGGTAGCTGTTTATAAAGCTCCATCATCTACTGTTTACCTCGTTAATCAAGCTCTTGATATCAATTTTACCATTAGGCGTTAGCGGCAAACTATCTCGATAAAGAAACTTAGAAGGCATCATATAGGACATCATGATATCTGCTAGGTCTTCTTTGATAGCCTTGGTAATATCGATATCACGTTCAAACTGCTGACGGACACCGTCTTTTAGGATGACATAGGCCAATAGATTTTGCACCTTGTGGTCCTTGTTATAACGTGGGACAGCAACAGCAGACTCGATAAAGCGAGACTTGTTGAGGTTTTGAGAGACATCTTCAAGCTCAATGCGATAACCATTAAACTTAATCTGGAAATCCATGCGTCCACCATAGAGAAGCAAGCCCTCATCTGTCATGGTTCCTACATCCCCTGTGTGGTAGGCTGGTAGTCCTTCAAACTCAAAGAAAGCTTCTGCCGTTTTTTCAGGATTATTCATATAGCCTTTTGAAACAGCTGGCCCTGAAACGATAATTTCTCCTTGCTCACCATTTGGAACTTTCTTACCTTCCTCATCAATGATAAAGGTCGGAGAATCCGCCTTGGTATAGCCGATTGGCAGGCGTTTGAGAGTCGTCAACATCTCATCAGTGACGGCAACTGCTGACAAAGCTACTGTCGCTTCTGTTGGACCGTAGGCATTGATAATACGGGCATCTGGGAATCGCTCGCGCAGTTTTTGAGCCGTTTTGACTGTCAATTCTTCCCCATCAAAGTAGAAATGCGTGATGTCAGGCATTTTCTCGCTGTTGAAGTCTTCAGACAACATGGCCATATCCGCAAAGGATGGTGTTGATGTCCAGATAGCGATTGGCAATGAAAAGATGGTCGCAAAGAGTTGCTTAAAGTCCTGAGTGATGGCTGAAGGAAGAGCGAAGAGCGTACCACCTAGTGCCAAGGTCGGCGCCCAGTACATGACAGACAGGTCAAAAGAATAAGGTGGCTGAGCCAGCATTTGTGGACGACTTGGCGTCGCAAATTCCTTGTCTGTAATCATCCAGTTGGTAAAGCTGAGGAGATTGTCATGGGAAATCTGCACTCCTTTAGGCTTACCAGTCGTACCAGAAGTAAAGATGATGTAGTAGTTGTCATCTCCCTTGACTGGATGGGTCATCTCGTAGCTAGAAGCTTGAGCAAAGGCTTCATGGACTTGCTCTAAATTCAGTATTGGTATACTTGTCTGCTCTAATGGAAAATCTGAAATAGCAATAATCAAGCTCGGTTCTGCAACTTCTACGATAGCAGAAACTCGTTCCAAGGCCGAATGGCTATCAATTGGAATGTAGGCATGGCCTGACTTAGTTAGCGCTACAAAGGTAGCCAACATCTCATATTCCTGACCACCAAAAACGACGACTGGAGATTTCTCAGGCAAGCCTAGTTGGTCGATAGCTGCAGCCAAACTATCCGAATCAGCCTTCAGATCACCATAAGTATGCTCTTGCCCCAAAACATTGTAAACTGGATAACTGGCTTGTGTCTGAGCAAAGTGCTCAATCGTTTCAATCATATCTTTTATCGGTTTATTAAACACTGTTCCTCTTCTCCTTTAAACTAGAACTCATTATAAATAAAGGTGCCTTGGCTCTGACCAAGGTAACTAAAAAAATAAAGCAAACCAAGTAAGATTACAAAATATAGAGCCGTCCGGCCTAAGAATACATGTAAATTTCGTTGTTTTTTCATAAGCTATCCATTAATATATTATTTCTATTAACTATCAGTATGTATTGTTAGTATCTTATCTTCCTAACATTTTACCACTTTATCAACCTTTTTTTCAACTGTTTACCATAACTTAAAAATTGGTTTTAGCTTATTTTAAGATAAGTTAAAATATTAATGTTTTGGCCATCAAAAAAGAGCCTGAGATTTTCATCTCAAACTCTGTTGCCAATAACTCTTTTATCTTAGAAAAGTGAAAATACGAGAACTGCTAGGGCCGCTCCGAGGATAGGTCCTACAACAGGAATCCAAGCATAAGACCAGTCTCCATCTCCCTTGTTTGGAATTGGAAGAATGCTGTGCATGATACGAGGTCCAAGGTCACGAGCTGGGTTCAAGGCATAACCCGTTGTCCCACCTAGTGAAAGACCGATACCAACAATCAAGGTCCCCACTGCAAAGGTCCCTAAACCGGCTTGAAGGTCATAGAGCCCCAAGGCAAAGATTGTCAAGAGCAAAACAAAGGTTCCAAGGATTTCGCTGATCAAGTTGGATACTGTATTCTTGATTGCTGGTCCAGTACTAAAGGTCGCTAAGATATTCCCTGCATTTTCTTCTGCCTCATAATGTGGTTTGAATTGCAACCAAACCAAAATCTGAGCCACCATCGCTCCTGCGAATTGGGCTAGGATATAAGGGAAAACAGAACCCCAAGAGAGTGTTCCTTTTAAGGCCATAGCAAACGTCACAGCTGGATTTAGGTGGGCTGGACTGAGCGTGCCAGATACAAAGGCCGCAACGGCTACAGCAATTCCCCATCCCATAGTAATCACAATCCATCCTGAATTGTTGCTCTTAGTTTTGGGAAGAACCACACCTGCAACAACACCATTTCCTAGGAAAATCAGGATTAAGGTCCCCAAAAATTCTCCAAATAATTCTTTCATCATATCTTTGTCTCCATTTAAAAGAAGGAGAGAGAAGGCAAGGAAGGCTTGTCTCCCTCTCTTCTAGTTTCTCTTAATTTTTCAATTCCGCTAGATCGTTGTTAGTAAGGGCTGCTTCAACATCCGCACGATAAGTTGCTTTTTCTTCATCAGACCAGTCATAGAATCGTCCCATTTCATCCAGAACTGGCTCAACGATGCTATCTAAACTATCACGCATAAAGAGCATGTGGTTGGTACGACGAAGAAGAAAGTCAACTGGGCTCAGAGCCAACTCATTGCGCATTGCATAGTGAAGTGACAAAGTGTCTGCCAAGCTGAGTCCTGGCGCTTGTTCCAAGCTGTGAGCAAGGGCAAAGACTTTCGGTGCATTTGAACCGTAAAGATTTGCAAGATAGTGGGCTTCCTTGCTATCCAAACCACGTGAAACTCCAAGTTGAGCAAAGGCTTCGATTTCTGAGTCCACATTTGCTGGGTTCAATTCTCCACCTGAAACAGGATAAGTCTTCGAGTTAATGAGTTTAAAGCTGCGGTCAAATTCGGCTTTGAGGATATCGACTACGCGCTCCATAGCTCCTTCAGCCATCTTACGGTAGTCTGTAATTTTACCACCAGCAAGGGTCAAAAGACCATTATCATCACGATCCAAGCTCGAACCACGAGAAACTGCAGATGGGTCCAAATGTTTCTCAGATGTGCTGCTTTCAAGCTTGCTGACAGCAGATTCAACATCTTCACGTGTTTTTTCTTTCGATAGATAAGCTTCGACAGTCGCAATCAAGTTGTTAAAGCTTTCGTCGCTAATGGTTCCGTTATTTCCGCCATTGTAGTCAGAAGCGCTATTGCCTGCAATCAATGGACGAAGACCTGCCCAGCTACTTTCGATATCATCAATGGTGATGTTGGCTTCTGGGAAGCGGTTGTTGACAATACCAAGTAGATAATCTACATCTTCCTGAGTCACTTTTGGATGTTCCAAATCGCCTGTGTAGTCTGTATCCGTTGTACCAAAGTAAGTCTTGTTTTCACGTGGGAGAACAAAGACCATACGACCATCTCCCAAACCTGTGTCAAAGTAAACCGGCTGTGAAACCTTGATCTTGCTTGAATCCACTACCAAGTGCACTCCCTTAGTTGGACGCATTTGTGAGAATTGGGTTCCCTTATTAGACAAATTACGCACCTTGTCGCTCCAAGGACCTGTTGTATTAATCACCAGACGAGCCTTAATTTCAAAGACTTGGTCTGTTAACAAATCACGAGCTACAACACCTGTAATCTTGCCATTTTCATCAAAGAGGAAGCCTTCTGCCTTAACATGGTTGGCAATGAGAGCACCGTCTTGGTTGGCACGTTTGATGTTTTCAATCACGAGACGCGCATCGTTGTTACGGAAGTCAAGATAAACCCCACCTCCTACCAAACCTTCTTTCTTCAAGTTTGGCTGGCGTTCCAAGACTTGATCCTTGCTCAAGACCTTGTTAGCAGCTGGTGTGTTGCTAACACCTGCCAAAAGGTCATACAAGTCCATGGCTACTTTGAGACGGAAAAGGCTAAAGGTCGCTCCATCCTCATCGTAAACTGGCAAGAGCATTGGATCTGGTTTTGGAATATGTGGAGCAATTTGTTGAACCACCGCACGTTCAGAAACTGTATCTGACACCACTTCTACGTCGAATTGTTTGAGGTAACGCAGGCCTCCGTGGACCAATTTTGTTGAACGGCTGGATGTCCCTTCTGCGAAGTCCTGCATTTCAATCAAACCAGTATCAAGACCACTGGCTGCCGCCTGCAAGGCTACCCCAGCACCGGTAATCCCACCACCAATAATCAGGAGGTCCAGGGTGCGTTCCTGCATTTTTTTAATTGATAATTCTCGTGTTTTCTTTGAAAATTCCATATTTACACACTTTCTAACTGAGTCGCTTTATTCTTCCAGTATTAGTCATCGATTTCCGCAAAGACTTGAGTTGCTTTCACAGCCTTCTTCCAGCCCTTATAAAGTTGTTCCTTACGAGATTCGTTCATCGATGGTTCGAAGAGTTCTCCTGTCTCATTCAAGAGTTTCAACTCATCCAAATCCTTCCAGTAACCCACTGACAATCCTGCCAGGAAGGCTGCACCTAGGGCAGTTGTTTCCAAGTTTTTAGCACGGGCAATATCGATTCCCAAAATGTCAGCCTGGAACTGCATGAGGAAGTTGTTCATGGCTGCACCACCATCTACCTTCAAGACTTGGATAGCTGTCTGCGCATCCACTTGCATGGTGTCGATGATGTCGCGTACTTGGTAAGCGATGGATTGCAGAGTAGCCTTGATAAAGTCTTCTTTGCTTGTTCCACGAGTTAAGCCAAAGACTGAACCACGAGCATTTTGATTCCAGTATGGAGCCCCTAGACCTGTAAAGGCAGGTACGACATAAACTTCGTCATTGTTGTGAGAATTGAGAGCATATTTTTCAGACTCTGGTGAATTTTCAACCATGCGAAGTCCATCACGAAGCCACTGAATGGCACTTCCTGCGATGAAGATAGAACCTTCCAAGGCATAGTAAACCTTGCCGTTGATTCCGTAACCAATGGTTGTCAAAAGGTTGTTTTCAGACAACTGCATCTCTTCACCAGTGTTCATAATGATGAAAGAACCTGTTCCATAAGTATTCTTGACCATCCCTGGTTCAAAGGCCAACTGACCGAAGAGGGCTGCCTGTTGGTCCCCAGCCATACCTGAAATTGGCACTTCTCCACCGTAGAAATGGAATGGAGCAGTCTTGCCGTAGATTTCAGAGTTAGAACGAACTTCTGGAAGCATAGCCTTAGGAATGTTGAGGATTTCCAAAATCTCATCATCCCATTTAAGATCCTTGATGTTATAGAGCATGGTACGAGCTGCGTTTGAGTAGTCAGTTACGTGAGCTGCGCCGTCAGTCAATTTCCAAACCAGCCAAGTATCAATGGTACCAAAGAGCAATTCACCCTTTTCAGCTCGCTCTTGAGCGCCTTCTACATGGTCCAAAATCCAACGAACCTTGGTTGCAGAGAAGTAAGCATCGATGATCAAACCAGTCTTTTCATGGAATTTTTCCACATAACCTTGGCTTTTTAGTTGTTCAGCCAAAGGAGCAGTTTGGCGTGATTGCCAAACGATAGCATTGTAGATAGGGAGACCTGTTTTCTTATCCCAGACGACAGTTGTTTCACGCTGGTTGGTAATCCCGATGGCCTCGATTTGACTTGGTTTCACACCACTTTCGATGAAAGCACCCGCGATAACTGACTGAACAGAGTTCCAAATTTCATTGGCATTGTGCTCAACCCAACCTGCTTGAGGGAAAATCTGAGTGAACTCTTTTTGACTAGAGCTGACCTTTTCTCCTTTTTTGTTAAAAATGATGGCACGAGAACTGGTAGTTCCTTGGTCAATGGCCATGATGTATTTTTCTTGTGACATGTGCTGTCCTCCTGATAAAATCTTGAGGGGGTTCCTCTTTACAGTAACTAGTATACAAAATAAAGCGCTTTCTTGTTTATCAATTTTTTTTAAATTTTAAAAAAATGTGAGGAGATTGTGCGAATTTCACAAAAAAGACCTGAAAACTCAGGTCTTTTAGGCAAATAGCATCTGACGGATCGTAGCTAAATCTTCCATATCCAAATCATTTTTCAAATAGTAGATAGGTGTTTGTTCTTTCTTATGGATAGGGTTGTTAGTAATTAACAAATCATAATGTCGACTGGGGTCATAGGCTTCAATAGTAATGAAACGATTGTATTCCAAATACCGTTTCAAAATGGCAGCCATCCTAGAAAAGACAAGGAAACCAGATGTCAAATCCAGACCAATCCTCATATGTTGGCCACCATTTTCTGCCATATACTCTATCAACTGGAGCCATTCCCAGAGAATTTTCTTATCCAAATCCGTTCCCTGATGAAAGGCTGGCAAGATATGAAAAATTCTCTCTGCAGTCCCTTTAAAATCATGTTCCATCAGCAAATAGGGATGGCGATTCTCTGTCTGGTATCTGTACTGATCTTGTAAAATATAGCCCTTGTATAGATAAATTTGACCACAGAGCTGGCTGAGTTCATAGGTGACATGGTCCTCTGTGTAGTCCCCCAGCAGCTCCTCCTTCTTCATCTCTTGAATCAATTGCGTCAGCAAATCAGCTAATTGCCCACCAAAACCAAGGATATACTCCATAGTATGAAGGGGCAAAATACGATGGGAAAGGAGAAATGAAAAGAATACCATCATCTCACCATCCTCAGTTCCTAGAGGGATATGTTGCCCAGCAAAAAAGGACGAAGCCTTTCGAAGCAAACGAAGATAGAAAATATTGTCAAAATACCCTCGCATTTTTTCTTCTATAACCTGAAACTGACAGGCATTGACCCGAAGACGCTGTTGACTGATATGAGCCCAGAGAACCAAGTCCAATTTCTGCCCCGAAGACAAGCTAGCACCGCAGATTTCTTCTAGGGTAGCAATCTCTTGTTTTCTCTCAGCTTTCTGCATGTGACCTTCCCACTCCTGACTGGACCAAATCTTGCGGAAAAGACAGAAATAGAAATAGCGAATCTGATGCTCCGGACCTCGCCAACGGCCATTTTGGATGGATAAGTCAAACTCTGACAAAATCTGATTTAGACTAGCTAAGTGGCGACCAAGCGTGGCCTCGCTAATCATCAATTCTTGAGCCAACTGATGAGCTAGAAACTGTTGGTGATAGAGAAGGTAAACCAAAATTTGGTACTTAATGGCATTGTCTAGAAACAAGCTCCGAATCTCTCTCCCCTTGGTAGCTGCACCAATCGACAGACGCAGATTTTCATCTTCCAAATGGATGGTCAGCTCTAAACCTCTTTCCAAGGCATTTTCGTTAATCAGAGAAATGTACTTGGTTAAGGTCGCCTTTGAAAAACCTGTTTCTTCCATGGCTTCCTTGACGGTTGTCTGCGAATCTTGTAATAGAAAGGAAAGGACTAAAAATTGACCAGATTCTGCTTTTTCCATCAAATCGCCTAAATACATTTGTTACCCCTTTCATTTTCTCCTACAAGAATAGCATAAATCTTAGAAATGCGGAAATAATCTGTTTCTCATTTTATTTTAAAGTTGATTTCCTCGTCATTATTCCAGAGAAACAGCAAACACACGACTCCCCCTTTAGGCATTTTTATGCTAAAATAGTAGCTATGGATAAAATTATTAAAACTATATCAGAAAGCGGCGCCTTTCGTGCTTTTGTCCTTGATAGCACTGAAACCGTCCGCACTGCTCAAGAAAAACATCAAACTCAAGCCAGTTCAACCGTTGCACTTGGCCGTACCCTTATCGCTAGCCAAATTCTCGCAGCCAATGAAAAAGGAAATACCAAACTAACTGTTAAAGTTCTTGGAACCAGCTCTCTCGGTGCCATCATCACGGTCGCAGATACCAAGGGCAACGTCAAAGGTTACGTTCAAAATCCAGGCGTTGACATCAAAAAGACTGCAACGGGTGAAGTCCTAGTCGGACCTTTTGTTGGAAACGGTCAATTTCTCGTTATCACAGACTACGGTACTGGAAATCCTTACAACTCCATGACTCCTCTCATTTCTGGGGAAATCGGTGAAGACTTGGCCTATTACCTTACTGAAAGCCAACAAACCCCTTCAGCAGTCGGCCTCAATGTTCTTTTGGATAAAGACGACAAGGTCAAAGTTGCCGGAGGTTTCCTTCTCCAAGTATTGCCAGGGGCCAAGGAAGAAGAGATTGCCCGCTTTGAAAAACGCATCCAAGAAATGCCAGCCATCTCAACCCTTCTAGAAAGCGATGACCATATCGAATCCCTTCTCAAGGCCATCTATGGTGACGAATCTTACAAACGCCTATCTGAAGAAGAAATTCGTTTCCAATGTGACTGCAGCAAAGACCGTTTTATGAACGCTCTTGCCAGCCTTCCAAATTCAGACCTTGAAGAAATGAAAGAGGAAGACCACGGGGCAGAAATCACTTGTCAATTCTGCCAAACAACTTATAACTTTAATGAAAACGACCTGGAGGAACTCATTCGTGACAAATCTTAATACACCTTTTATGATTGGCAATGTTGAGATTCCCAATCGTACTGTTTTAGCACCCATGGCTGGTGTCACCAACTCAGCCTTTCGTACCATCGCAAAAGAGCTCGGGGCTGGACTCGTTGTGATGGAAATGGTCTCTGACAAAGGAATCCAATACAACAACGAAAAAACTCTACACATGCTTCACATCGATGAAGGCGAAAACCCCGTTTCTATCCAACTCTTTGGTAGCGATGAAGACAGCCTAGCACGCGCAGCAGAATTCATCCAAGAAAATACCAAAACTGATATCGTTGATATCAACATGGGCTGCCCTGTCAACAAAATCGTGAAAAACGAAGCTGGTGCTATGTGGCTCAAGGATCCAGACAAGATCTACTCTATTATCAACAAGGTCCAATCTGTCCTTGATATCCCCCTCACTGTCAAAATGCGCACTGGCTGGTCTGATCCATCCCTAGCCGTGGAGAATGCCCTCGCAGCTGAGGCTGCAGGTGTCTCTGCCCTCGCTATGCACGGCCGTACCCGTGAACAAATGTACACAGGTCACGCAGACCTTGAGACTCTTCACAAGGTCGCTCAAGCTCTGACCAAGATTCCATTTATCGCAAATGGTGATATCCGTACGGTACAAGAAGCTAAACAGCGTATCGAAGAAGTCGGTGCTGACGCTGTCATGATTGGTCGCGCAGCCATGGGAAATCCCTACCTCTTCAATCAAATCAACCACTACTTTGAAACAGGAGAAATTCTCCCTGATTTGACTTTTGAAGACAAGATGAAAATCGCCTACGAACATTTGAAACGCTTGATTAACCTCAAAGGAGAAAACGTAGCCGTTCGTGAATTCCGCGGCCTCGCTCCTCACTACCTCCGGGGGACATCTGGCGCTGCCAAACTTCGTGGAGCCATTTCACAAGCTAGCACCCTAGCAGAGATTGAAGCCCTCTTGCAATTAGACAAAGCATAATACACAAAAAAACCGTAACTCACTTGGAGTTTACGGTTTTTTAGATCCTAGGAAAACCTAGGTACTATTATTGAATCAAGGCAACGCTCGAAACTTTACCATCCGCACCTGTTGTAATTTGGATGATTTTTCCTCCACCGATTTTGGCATTATACTTGCCATCATCAAGGGTGTAAGAGTAGCCTCTGATAGAATAGTTTTCTTTCTTTCCATCTGCAGTTTCTACTGTAAATTGGCCCCCTGATGAAACCGTAATAGTTTCGCCATTTGCTCCCTTCCAGTTGCCTGCAGCTGCTGAGAAGTCACCATCGACCATGGTTAAAACACCCTTGTAGCGTTTGTTGTGTTCTGCTTGCTTGTCTTGAAGTTGGCGGTCAGTTGTTGGATCATAGCCTGACTGGTTAGACTGGGCTTGAGAGTCTTGCTGAGTTGAAGGTGCCTGAGATGGGGCTTGTTGACTAGGAGCTGCTTGTTCTTGTCTTGATTCAGGTGCTGGTTTCGCTTGTGACTGATCTGCCGTTGTAGAAGACTGACCAGAAGATGCCTGAGCTTTTTCAGATGAAGCTGAGCTTGAAGATTTTTGTGTCTTGCTTTCTTTGCTAGAAGAAGCTGCTTTAGAACTTGATGATTGACTTGTCTTTGCAGAGCTACTGGTTTGAGTGGATTCGTTTTTATTTCCACAAGCTCCTAGTAGCAAGGTAGAAGCCAATACAGTCGCTGCCATCAATTTGATATAGGTTTTCTTTTTCATTTTTCTACTCCTTTGTAACATTTTTGAAATGTTAGGAAATCTTTTTGTAATATAATTGTAACATTGAGCCTTGAATCTGTCAACTATTTAGAGAAACTATTTTAAAAAATTTCTCTCTACTATTTCTATTCGTAATAAAACAGAAAAATAGAAAATTTTTTAGATAAGAGTCCTATTTTTACATCACCTTTGTGTAATCGCTTGCATTGTGTTAGACAAAGGAATATAATAACATTGAAATAGAATATAGGAGGTATGCTCTTATGCTAAATAAGTATTACAAGTATCTTCCTTGGTTGATTTTGGGAACAATTGGCTCTTATCAATCAGCCACTTACTATGCGCGAACTGCATTTGATGTCTTCTATCTGACTATAATCTTTATGATTGTTTATATCGCTTTGTTATTTTTACATGAGAACTATCTCAAGTATCGATACAAAGACTTTTTTACTCACCTGTTGAGCAATTCTAAGAAAGATAGCCATTCATAAAAATGATGATAAATAAAGAGGTCGGGAACTTTGTCCCGACCTCACTTTTTATTTCAATCGATAGGTTTTTCTTGGTTTCTTTTTAGGCACTCGTTTGAGGCCGACTTCTTCTACATATTCGCCGTATTTTACGAGAAAGTTATTGCTGACGATGGGCCGACCGGGGTTGATGAGATTGACTAGTTCGGTTCCTTCATAGACAGTGAACTCCTCCTCCAGAAGATAAAGGAAGGTCGGATTCCAGTCGAGACGGCCTTGGATTCGTTTGATGGATTCTTGGATAATGGCATAATGGTCAAAGGCGAAGGCTCTCTCGTCCAGCTCGACTCCCTCAAGGTAGCATTTACCTGTCTGGAAATCAACATCTACAAAAACCACATCCTTGGCATCGTCACCTGCCTGAACGAGGTCTAAGGCACGACTAGGTAGGTACACTAAGTGGGCAATGGTCACTGTCCAGCCCCGTGGATCACGACCGGGGGTCGATACCGTCATCAATTGCTCGATTTTCTCCAAAGGTAGATCGAGATTGACTTCTTCTCTCACCTCGCGCTGACAGGCATGTGCAGCATCTTCTCCCTTGTCCATAAAGCCTCCAACCAAAGCCAAACAGTTTTGATAAGGGTGAGCCTTGCGACGGATTAGCAGGAGCTTGATCTTTCCTTCGACAAAGCAGTAGGCTACCATATCCACTGTCACACTTGGTTTTTCATATTGAGGGAGTTCCTGCTTGTAGTACCAGTCTAAAAACTCCTCCTGACTGGCATGGATTTCATAATATTCTTTTTCCGTCATCCCGGCTGGAATCTTTGTGTCTGCCATCTTATGCCTCCTTTCGAACTGCCTTGGTCCATTGATACCATCCCACTAGACTATTGAGTGTGTAAACCCAGTACATCCCTTGGATGTGGATATTTTCACCCCACCAGAGATAAATACTAAAGAGATTGGTTGCAATCCAGAAAATCCATTGCTCACGGTAGAGACGTGTCATCAAGAGCTGACCAACACCATTAGTCGCATCAGTAACACTATCACGGAAAGGACGGGCGCTATTGATACTTTGGTAAGCCAAGCCCATACCAATCCAGATAATAGCAGTCAAGGCCAAGTACTTGAGCCAATCAAGAACAGATAATTTCTTAGCTTCAAAGTGGGATTCTTCTGGTTTTCCTTGGTCGTTGATACGATTGGACAGCCAAGCATAGAGACCAATCGGCTGCATGACAAAGAAGTAAACAGTCGTTAAAACTTCACCATAAAAAGTCGCATTCATGGCCAAAATCAAATAGATAGCTGAGTTAATAGCCCCAAAAAGATAATTGCTTGCACGCCCTTCTGCTACCAAGATAACACAGACAATCCCAGTCCAAGATGCAAACAAGCTCAGCCAGTCATGACTTTCCGTATTTTGTGTAAACTCCAAGATCAAGGGAACACTTGACAAGGCGATGAGATACAACCACTGGAAAGGACTACGGCCGACAAAGAGATCTTTCCATAGCAAGCGCATGATTCCTGCAAAACCGATCTTGCGGGCTTCTGCATGGACATTTTTAAAGTTTTCGATAAATTGTGTGATTTTTTCAGTTAGCTTTTTCATATTTTTCTCCTAATCTGCTTGGTAAATGGCATCAATAGCCACTTTTGCTGCTTCATAATTGCCTAGATAATCCTCTGCTAGATAAACTAAAGGAATAGTCGTTAAGTATCTCTCCCTCATCTCATCCAAATGCTGGGAAAAACTGTAGCGAATGTGGTCCTCTGCCATGGTCATATCTCTAAATCCGTCATTGACATAGGAACCGATAGGTTGCACGAAGAGAATCAAGTCCCATTTTTCCTTGGCCAAGATCGAAACAAAGAGATTGTCAAA
>NZ_AJQY01000006.1:0-54337 GCF_000296875.1 Streptococcus sp. GMD1S
CTTTGCGGCCGTGCAACTTGGGCTGGATCAGTTGAAGCCTACATCAAAGACGGTGAGGCAGCAGCTCGCGAATGGCTACGCACAACTGGATTTGAGAACATTGACGAACTCAACAAGATTCTTCAAACAACAGCGACTTCATGGACTGAACGTGTATAAGTTTTCCCCCCTAATCTTAGGAACATTGATCTAAATAAAAAATTTAAACAAAGTTGAATGTAAAGGTTTACAAAAAAACTAACTTGTGCTATACTTAAATCACAAGTTAATACAAGGTGAGTGTTACTAAGTAATATTAGGCATGATCACAGGTGGATTAGAAATCGATAGATTTTCTAGTTCATTTGTGGTCATTTTTTATACTCATATACCTTTAAGAGATAAAAGGAGGTTGCCATGTATCGAATTCTAAACCCAATGAATCACAACGTCTCGCTTGTCAGAAATGACAAAGGAGAAGAAGTGATTGTGATTGGTAAGGGGATTGCATTTGGGAAAAAGAAGGGGGATTTGATTGCTGAGGATCAGGTTGAGAAAATCTTTCGTATGAAGACAGAAGAGTCCAGAGAAAACTTTATGGCTCTGCTCAAAGATGTTCCGCTTGATTTTATCACAGTGACCTATGAGATTATTGATAAGCTTTCTAAGAAATATCATTATCCGATTCAAGAGTATCTCTACGTAACCTTGACAGATCATATTTACTGTTCTTACCAAGCTCTAACACAAGGAAGGTACAAGGATAGCAATCTGCCAGATATTTCTGCCAAGTATCCTGTAGCTTTTCAAATCGCAAAGGAAGCCTTTGAAATCTATCGTCAGAAGTTGACAGATCATTTCCCTGAGGACGAAATTATTCGGATCGCTTATCATTTCATCAATGCCGAAGGGGAGAATGAAGTTCAAGTGGTTGAGTCGATTGATAAGAGGAAAGAAATTCTCAGGAATGTCGAAGAAGTGCTTAAAAGTTACGCTATTCAACGAACCAAAGAGAATAACCATTTCTATGATCGATTTATGATTCATTTGAATTATTTCTTGGATTATTTAGACAGATCTAGAGATGATAACCAATCACTTCTGGATATGGAAGACCATATCAAACAATCCTATCCAAAAGCGTTCGAGATTGGTTCCAAGATCTATGATGTGATTACGCAACATACGGGTCTTGATTTGTATAAAAGTGAACGAGTTTATCTAGTTCTACATATCCAACGTTTATTGTCATAAAAATTTAATTAAAAATACATAAGGAGAATTCTATCATGAATAGAGAAGAAGTAACATTGTTAGGTTTTGAAATCGTAGCCTATGCTGGCGATGCTCGTTCAAAACTATTGGAAGCCTTGAAGGCTGCTGAAGCTGGTGATTTTGCGAAAGCAGATACTCTCGTAGAGGAAGCAGGTGGTTGCATCGCGGAGGCGCACCACGCGCAAACAAGTCTATTAACTAAGGAAGCTTCAGGTGAGGACTTAGCTTATAGTGTAACCATGATGCATGGCCAGGATCACTTGATGACAACCATCTTGCTCAAAGATTTGATGCACCATTTAATCGAACTCTACAAGAGAGGAGTTAAGTAATGAACAAACTAATTGCTTTTATCGAGAAAGGAAAGCCTTTCTTTGAGAAATTATCTCGTAATATCTATCTTCGTGCTATTCGTGATGGTTTCATTGCAGGTATGCCCGTTATTCTCTTCTCAAGTATCTTTATCTTGATTGCTTTTGTACCAAACTCATGGGGCTTTAAATGGTCTGATGATGTTGTTAATCTCCTCATGAAACCTTATAGCTATTCAATGGGGATTCTAGCTCTCTTGGTAGCTGGTACAACAGCTAAGTCATTGACGGACTCAGTTAACCGCAGCATGGAGAAAACCAACCAAATCAACTATATGTCAACACTGTTGGCTGCAATTGTTGGTTTGTTGATGTTGGCAGCTGATCCGATTGAAGGTGGTTTTGCGACAGGTTTCCTTGGGACAAAAGGTTTGCTTTCAGCCTTTCTTGCTGCCTTTGTAACTGTAGCCATCTATAAGGTTTGTGTTAAGAACAACGTCACTATTCGTATGCCTGACGAAGTTCCACCAAATATCTCACAAGTCTTTAAAGATGTGATTCCATTCACTCTATCAGTGGTTTCTCTTTATGCTCTTGATTTACTAGCTCGTCATTTTGTTGGTGCAAGCGTAGCTGAATCAATCGGTAAATTCTTTGCACCATTATTCTCTGCTGCTGATGGTTATCTAGGTATTACGATTATCTTTGGTGCCTTTGCCTTCTTCTGGTTTGTTGGTATCCATGGTCCATCTATCGTTGAACCAGCAATCGCAGCGATTACCTATGCAAATGCCGAAGTCAACTTGAACCTTCTCCAACAAGGGATGCACGCTGACAAGATTCTTACTTCTGGTACACAAATGTTTATCGTTACCATGGGTGGTACGGGTGCGACACTGGTTGTTCCATTCATGTTCATGTGGTTGACCAAATCGAAACGAAATCGTGCAATCGGACGCGCTTCAGTAGTTCCAACTTTCTTTGGTGTAAACGAACCAATCCTGTTTGGTGCACCTCTTGTACTGAATCCAATCTTCTTCATTCCATTTATCTTTGCTCCAATCGCAAACGTATGGATCTTTAAATTCTTTATTGAGACGCTTGGCATGAACTCATTTACAGCCAACCTTCCTTGGACAACACCAGGTCCGCTCGGTATTGTTCTCGGTACAAACTTCCAATTCTTGTCATTTGTACTTGCTGCTTTGTTAATCCTTGTTGACGTAGCCGTTTACTATCCATTCCTCAAGGTTTATGATGAACAAATCCTTGAAGAAGAGCGTTCTGGTAAAGCCAATGATGAATTGAAAGAAAAAGTAGCTGCAAACTTCAATACTGCTAAAGCAGATGCTATTCTTGAAAAAGCTGGTGTAGAAGCAGCGCAAAACACAATCACTGAAGAAACCAATGTCTTGGTTCTCTGTGCAGGCGGAGGAACAAGTGGTCTCCTTGCAAATGCTCTAAACAAAGCAGCTGCGGAGTACAAGGTTCCTGTTAAAGCAGCAGCTGGTGGCTATGGAGCTCACCGTGAAATGTTGCCTGAGTTTGATCTGGTTATCCTTGCTCCTCAAGTAGCTTCAAACTTTGAAGACATGAAGGCCGAAACCGACAAACTTGGTATCAAACTTGCCAAGACAGAAGGTGGCCAATACATTAAACTGACTCGTGACGGAAAAGGCGCTCTTGCCTTTGTTCAAGCGCAGTTCGAAGAATAAAATGTAAATAGCAAAGAAGTGAGATGGAAGAACTCCTCCCAACTATACCCCCATCTCATTTCTATTTCTTGAAAGGTGAATCAAATGACAAAAACACTTCCAAAAGACTTTATTTTTGGCGGGGCAACAGCTGCCTATCAAGCAGAAGGTGCTACCAATACCGATGGTAAAGGACCAGTTGCCTGGGACAAATACCTCAAAGATAACTACTGGTACACTGCTGAACCAGCCAGTGATTTCTATCACAAATACCCAGTTGACCTCAAACTAGCAGAAGAGTATGGTGTCAATGGTATCCGTATTTCAATCGCTTGGTCACGTATCTTTCCAACTGGTTATGGGAAGGTTAATGACAAGGGGGTTGAGTTCTATCATAATCTATTTGCAGAGTGCCACAAACGTCATGTTGAGCCCTTTGTAACTCTTCATCACTTTGATACACCAGAAGCTCTACATTCAAATGGAGACTTCTTAAACCGTGAAAACATTGAACACTTTGTAGACTACGCAGCTTTCTGTTTTGAAGAATTCCCAGAAGTAAACTATTGGACAACCTTTAATGAAATTGGACCAATCGGTGATGGTCAATACTTGGTTGGTAAATTCCCTCCTGGTATTCAGTACGACCTTGCCAAAGTCTTCCAATCTCATCACAATATGATGGTGTCGCATGCGCGTGCAGTAAAACTTTTCAAGGATAAGGGATACAAGGGTGAAATTGGTGTGGTGCATGCCCTGCCTACTAAGTATCCTCTGGATCCAGATAATCCTGCAGATGTCCGTGCAGCTGAGTTAGAAGATATTATCCATAACAAGTTTATCCTAGACGCGACTTATCTAGGACGATATTCCGAAGAAACCATGGAAGGTGTCAACCATATCTTAGCAGTCAATGGTGGAAGTTTAGATCTGCGTGAAGAAGACTTCGCTGTGCTAGAAGCTGCAAAAGACCTGAATGACTTCCTTGGAATTAACTACTACATGAGTGATTGGATGCAAGCCTTTGATGGCGAAACAGAAATCATTCATAACGGTAAGGGTGAAAAAGGAAGCTCTAAGTATCAGATTAAGGGAGTTGGACGTCGAGTAGCGCCTGACTATGTCCCACGTACGGACTGGGATTGGATTATCTATCCTCAAGGTTTGTATGATCAAATCATGCGCGTGAAACAAGATTATCCAAATTACAAAAAAATCTACATCACAGAGAATGGTCTCGGATACAAAGATGAGTTTGTGGATGGAACAGTCTACGATGATGGACGGATTGATTATGTTAAGAAACATGTGGAAGTGATTGCAGATGCAATCTCTGATGGAGCCAATGTCAAAGGCTACTTTATCTGGTCGCTGATGGATGTCTTTTCTTGGTCAAATGGTTATGAAAAGCGTTACGGCCTCTTCTATGTTGATTTTGAAACCCAGGAGCGCTATCCAAAGAAATCAGCTCACTGGTACAAGAAACTAGCTGAGATACAACTTATTGAATAAAATTCAACAAAAATTCCCCGCCAAAAGGCAGGGGAATTTTTATGGTTTTGATAAAAGAATGGTTGTTTGTTTCGACAGGTCTTCAAATGTCTCCTGACTCAGTTTGGAATCTGAAACGATGGTATCAATTTCTGAGATATTGTAGAAATTGTAAAAATCAAACTTATTAAACTTACTGTGGTCTGCCAGTAAGTATTTTTTATTGGCATTGTTCAAGGCGATTCGTTGTACCTCGCCCTCTTCTTCACTGAAAGTAGCAATTGCCTTATCCTTAATACCATTACAGCTTACAAAAGCTTTAGAAAACTGAAGATTGGTCAAATCCTGTAAGGTAAGTGTTCCTACAAAAGCACCAGTGATAGAGCGATAATTTCCACCAATCAAGATCAAATCTGTTAGTTTTCGTTCGTTTAGGATGAGAAAGACTGGAAGACTGTTTGTTACAACACGAATATTATCAATTGGGAGCTCACGAGCAAAACATTCTAAGGTTGTTCCTGGACCAATAAAAATGGTTTCACCTTCGTCAATCAAATGACCTGCAAAACGGCTAATTTCTTGTTTTTCAGCAATCTGCAAGCCTTGTTTTTCGACGTTTGAGCGTTCGTTGTTTAAGAGAGAACCTGTACGAAGTTTTTCAGCACCACCATGCACACGAACCAGCAAATCCTTGTCTGCTAGTTCTTGTAAATAGCGACGAGCTGTCATATCTGACACATCAAGACTCTCCATAATCTCTTTTACAGTAATAGTGCCTTTTGTGTTTACTGCTTCTAGAATACTATCTAGTTTTTCTTGCTTTAGCATCCTTATCACCTCGATTTCTACTATTATTATCTTACCATAAAACGCTCAATCAATCAAATAGAAAAAAACAAAATAAAACAAAAACAAAAATATCATGGTTGTTTTAAACAAACCATGATATTTTGAATGTTTGGTCAAATTAGTCTAAACCGTAGTTGTAATCCTCGTCTTGCATGGCTTCAACTTCACCAAGGAGGTAACCATTTCCGACTTGAGAGAAGAAGTCGTGGTTAGAAGTTCCTGTTGAAATTCCGTTCATAACGATTGGATTGACATCATCTGCTGAATCTGGGAAGAGTGGATCTTGTCCTAGGTTCATAAGAGCTTTATTGGCATTGTAACGAAGGAAGGTTTTAACTTCCTCAGTCCAGCCAACACCGTCATAGAGGCTTTCTGTATAGCCCTCTTCGTTCTCGTAGAGAGTGTAGAGCAGGTCGTACATCCATTCTTTAAGTTTTTCTTGCTCTTCTTCAGGTAATTCATTGAAACCAAGTTGGAATTTGTAACCAATATAAGTTCCGTGAACAGACTCATCACGAATGATCAGTTTGATGATTTCCGCAACGTTGGCCAGTTTGTTGTTACCGAGATAGTAAAGCGGTGTAAAGAAACCAGAGTAGAAGAGGAAAGTTTCAAGGAAAACACTGGCAACTTTCTTTTCTAGTGGGCTACCATTGAGGTAGATTTCATTGATAATTTCCGCTTTTCTTTGTAGGTAGGGGTTAGTGTTGGTCCATTCAAAGATTTCTTCGATTTCGGCCTTGGTGTTCAAGGTCGAAAAGATAGAAGAGTAAGATTTTGCGTGGACAGATTCCATAAACTGGATGTTGTTGAAAACAGCTTCCTCATGTGGTGTACGGATGTCTGCGCGAAGTGCTTGAACTCCTGTTTCAGATTGCATGGTATCCAAAAGGGTCAAACCACCAAAGACTTTTCCAACCAAGTCTTTTTCTTTGTTTGATAGTTTTCTCCAGTCGTCTAGGTCATTTGACAAGGGGATACGCGTATCGAGCCAGAATTGCTCTGTCAGCTTTTCCCAAGTTGATTTGTCGATGACATCTTCGATGGCATTCCAGTTAATGGCTTTGTAGTAAGTTTCCATTTGAAATCTCTTTCTGTGTTTAATATTGCGAGCTCACAATTATTTCTATTTTATCATAATTCTAGAGGAGTATCGCACAAAAAGTCGGAAGCCCGACTTTTTGTTATTTCATAGTATAGATGCTTATTCCAGTCTAACACGGTGATTGAATCACTAATCTGAGAAAATGTAGTTTCCTCAAGCAAAAATTAAATCACACAGCTTTCACATTGGTTAGCACCGACTTCTCCACCATCGTCTGTAAAGGTACGGACGTAGTAGATAGACTTGATACCCTTGTTAAAGGCATAGTTACGAAGGATAGATAGGTCACGTGTCGTTTGTTTGTTTTCTTTCTTCCATTCGTAAAGACCTTTTGGAATGTCGCTACGCATGAAGAGAGTGAGTGAAAGTCCTTGATCCACGTGTTCAGTTGCGGCAGCGTAAACATCAATCACCTTACGCATATCCATGTCATAAGCAGAAGTGTAGTAAGGAATGGTATCTGTAGACAAACCTGCAGCTGGATAGTAGATTTTACCGATTTTCTTCTCTTGGCGTTCTTCAATGCGTTGCGTAATCGGGTGGATAGATGCAGAAACATCGTTGATGTAACTGATAGAACCATTTGGAGCTACAGCAAGGCGGTTTTGGTGATAAAGACCATCTGCTTGAACCTTTTCGCGAAGTTCAGCCCAATCAGCAGCACTTGGAATAAAGACATCTTTGAAGAGTTCTTTAACACGGTCTGATTTTGGAACAAATTCGCCTGTCACGTACTTGTCGAAGTAGCTTCCGTTAGCATAGTCTGATTTTTCAAAGTTGTGGAAGGTGATACCACGTTCACGCGCTATGTTATTAGATTCTACCAAGGTCCAGTAGTTCATAAGCATAAAGTAGATGCTTGTAAATTCAATTGACTCATGTGATCCGTACTCAATCAGTTGTTGGGCAAGGTAGCTATGAAGCCCCATGGCACCAAGGCCAAAGGTGTGAGCTAAACTGTTTCCGTGGTCGATAGTAGGGACAGCTACGATGTGTGAACTATCTGTAACGAAAGTCAAAGCACGAACCATCGCACGGATAGAACGACCAAAGTCAGGTGAAGTCATCATGTTGACCACGTTGGTTGAACCAAGGTTACATGAAACGTCTGTTCCCATTTGAAGGAATTCTTGAGCATCGTTGATCAAGCTTGGTTCTTGAACTTGAAGAATCTCAGAACACAAGTTACTCATGATAATCTTACCATCTACTGGATTCGCACGGTTGGCTGTATCAATGTTGACGACATAAGGGTAACCAGATTCTTGTTGCAATTTAGAAATTTCAGTTTCCAAATCACGAGCTTTGATTTTTGTCTTGCGGATGTTTGGATTTGCGACCAATTCATCATATTTTTCAGTGATGTCGATGTAGTTGAATGGCACACCGTACTCAAGCTCTACAGAGTAAGGGCTAAAGAGATACATTTCTTCATTTTTACGAGCTAATTCGTAGAATTTATCGGGCACCACAACTCCAAGTGAGAGGGTCTTAACACGAACCTTTTCATCGGCATTTTCTTTCTTAGTTGAAAGGAAGGCGATGATATCTGGGTGAAAGACATTGAGGTAGACAACCCCAGCACCTTGACGCTGACCCAATTGGTTAGAGTAGGAGAAACTGTCTTCGAAGAGTTTCATAACTGGAACGACACCAGAAGCTGCTCCTTCATAACCTTTGATAGGTGCGCCAGCTTCACGAAGGTTGCTTAGAGTAATACCTACACCACCACCGATACGTGAAAGTTGAAGAGCTGAGTTGATAGAACGTCCGATAGAGTTCATGTCATCAGTTACTTGAATCAAGAAACAAGATACCAACTCCCCACGACGAGCACGACCTGCGTTCAAAAAGGAAGGAGTAGCAGGTTGGTAGCGTTGGTGGATGATTTCATTGGCAATATCAGTCGCAATTGCTTCGTCCCCGTCAGCAAAATAAAGTGCATTAAAGAAGACGCGGTCTTCCATACTTTCAAGGTAATATTCACCGTCATTAGTCTTCAAGGCATACTGGTTGTAAAACTTATAGGCAGCCATGAATGATTTGAATTGGAAGTTTTGGTCTTTGATAAATTGATGCAATTCTTCCAAAAACTCTGGACGGTATTTCTTGATAAATGCTGTTTCAATGTAGTTGTGTTCAATGAGGTAGTTGATTTTATCAGTGATTGAATCAAAAACCATAGTGTTTGGAACTACATTTTCTTTAAAGAAAGCATCCAAGGCTTCTTTATCTTTATGAAGCATGATTTGTCCATTAACAGGACGGTTGATTTCGTTATTGAGACGGAAGTAGGTCACGTCCTCAAGATGTTTTAATCCCATAAAATTTCCTTTATCTAATTACAAAAGAAAGGCCTCTAAGTTAGCCCTAGAAGCAATCTCTTCTGGATGATGTACTAAGATTATGCTAATTGTTTCAGTTTTCCTGGTTGGAAGCCTGAAAAGACTTCAGTTGGTGTTTGGATAACAGGAGCCGCGCTGAAACCGAGCTCTTTAACTTGATCGATGTACTCTGGTTGCTCGTCGAGATTGATCTCACGATAAGCGACATTGTTGCTGTCCAAGAAACGCTTGGTCATCTTACATTGGACACAGTTGTTTTTAGAATAAACGGTTACCATTTTCGTAACTCCTCTTTCAAAATAGATTACTTTCTTAGTATATCAGAAAAAAAAACTTTGTCAAACTTTTTAAACTAAATCTTGTGCTAAAAAGTTACAGTTTCAAAAACAAAGCACAAGATATAGTGTTTTTGGAAACATAAATTTTGATTTCCGTTGAACTGTCAAAGTTTCTCAAAATAAAAAAACTACATACTGTATATTGGTAAGATAAATAGAAGATTTTCAGCAAGTTATCAGAAAGGAAAACGAAGAAAATAGCAAAAATCGTAAGAACAGGAATAAGTCTAGCTGAGACAATGCTTTAATAAAACAGAAACTGTGATATTTACGAAAAAAAGAAATTTTCCACACAAGATGTCCCAATATTTTGTATTAGAATATCTAAAATATAACAAAAGTGGAAATGACAGATTATGCTGTATTCATAAAAATGGATCATTGGTTAATTTTATATAGGATACTTATGAGTTTCGTATCCTTTTATAAGGAGTATATAAATACAATGTTTGAGGAAGTTCATTTTATGTGATATACTACATGTGATTATAAGATTAAAAAATGGATATCTGGATGCTTTTGTTTGATAGAGAATGTTATCAGATTATAATTAGATTAAATAAATGAAAGAACACAGAATTAGGAGGCGCGTGGTGAAAGAAAATGATGTTATTTTAAAACGGCAATCAACTCAAATATTTTTTAAGAATGGTGATACGGATTTTTTCTTTAATTGGTTGTTAGGAATCGGTGAAATTTTTGGTTTCTCTCATGGAGAGCTTTATTATCTTGCTCAAAGATTGGGGAACTCACCAAAGCCTGATGACTGGAAAAATGTATTTTTATCGCATGTAAACTACCTTGAACAAGAAGCAAGTAATTCAGGATTGAGTGAACAAACAAAGGCGCAGTATTATCTTGCACAGACCTACTCACTTCGCTCGGCAATCCAATTTACCGATCCATTTTCTGACGAGTATTTACCGACCGTTCGTCAAATGGAGAAGGTGTTTTCTAGTGCAATTCATTCACTAGGTGTACCGATTGAAAAACTAACTATTCCCTATCAGGGTTCTTACTTGCCTGGGTATTATCTTCATAGCGGCGATAATTGTCCAACGCTAATCATGATTGGTGGAGGTGATACTTATCGCGAAGATTTATTTTACTTTGCAGGATATCCTGGCTGGATACGAAATTATAATGTTTTAATGGTTGACCTTCCTGGTCAAGGGAGCAATCCTAGTAGAGGGCTGGTCTTTGATGTGGATGCTTCTATTCCAATTTCATTATGCATAGACTGGTTGGAAAATAGAAATCCTAAACTAAATTATTTAGCTATTTATGGTGTCAGCGGAGGGGGATATTTTACCGCACAAGCTGTCGAAAAGGATCCAAGAATTCATGCTTGGATTGCTAGTACCCCTATTTACGACGTTGCAGAACTTTTCAGAAAAGAATTTGGATCAAGTTTGAAAGCACCTAGTTGGTTAATAAATGCCATTTTAAAATTAGCTGGAAATTTGAATGAATCAGCAAATTTAAATCTTAAAAAGTATGCATGGCAGTTTGGTACTTCTGATTTTAAGAGTGCTATTGATGATGTATTTAACCATGCAAAGATTGTGGATTATCAAAAAATTCAATGCCCATGCCTGTTTATTATGGGAAAGGGTGAGGGTGCTGAACTGCAGCATCAAACTAAGGTAATTTATGAAGCACTTAAATCTAAAAATCAACAAACTAAACTTCAAGTATTTGAGGCGGAAAGTGGTGCGGACGCTCATTGCCAAGTCAATAATCTAAGACTCGCCCATAATGTCGTTTTTGATTGGTTGGATACTTTATTTGAATGGAATCAATCAAAGTTTTAGTTCTACTTATACCACTTAGATATATCTACCTTTTTACTGTTAGGGGCTACAAACTTATTTTACTTTAAGTAGCAAATTGGATAAATTCTCTACTGTTGATGGTAAGAGTAGGTTTTAGAATTTCAGGATTTGATGAAGTCTTTTCAAATAATGGATTTACTGAGTTATATTAATTATAGTTAAATAGTATTATTTCATTATTTACTAGGATTGTCCTCTGATTGGTATTAAGGGAAAATAGCTTTGAAAATTGAATTTTGATGATGACATTCTTTGAACAATTAGTGTTTAGATATGCTATTTAGTTACTAGAGTGCTCATTTAATAGAAAAAGAAGTAATTTCATTTTCAGTAAAAGTCCATAAAATACTTGAAAAATTATCTAGAAGGTGATATAATACAGTCTTGTAAGGGTTATCACATATAACTCAAAAAAGAAATAACTAAAGGAGAGTCAAACTATGGCTTCTAAAGATTTCCACGTAGTGGCAGAAACAGGTATTCACGCGCGTCCAGCAACATTGTTGGTTCAAACAGCTAGCAAATTTGCTTCAGATATCACTCTTGAATACAAAGGTAAATCAGTAAATCTTAAATCTATCATGGGTGTTATGAGTCTTGGTGTTGGCCAAGGTGCTGACGTTACAATTTCAGCTGAAGGTGCAGATGCTGACGACGCAATCGCTGCTATCACTGAAACTATGGAAAAAGAAGGATTGGCATAAGGAAAATGACAGAAATGCTTAAAGGAATCGCAGCATCTGACGGTGTTGCAGTTGCAAAAGCATATCTACTCGTTCAACCGGATTTGTCATTTGAGACTATTACAGTCGAAGATACAAACGCAGAAGAAGCTCGCCTTGATGCCGCTCTACAGGCATCACAAGACGAGCTTTCTGTTATTCGCGAGAAAGCAGTAGGTACGCTCGGTGAAGAAGCAGCTCAAGTTTTTGACGCTCACTTAATGGTTCTTGCTGACCCAGAAATGATCAGCCAAATCAAGGAAACAATCCGTGCGAAGAAAGTGAATGCAGAAGCAGGTCTGAAAGAAGTAACAGACATGTTTATCACTATCTTTGAAGGAATGGAAGACAACCCATACATGCAAGAACGCGCAGCGGATATCCGCGACGTGACAAAACGTGTATTGGCCAACCTCCTTGGTAAAAAATTGCCAAACCCAGCTTCTATCAATGAAGAAGTGATTGTGATTGCGCATGACTTGACTCCTTCAGATACAGCTCAATTGGACAAAAACTTTGTAAAAGCTTTTGTAACCAACATTGGTGGACGTACAAGCCACTCTGCTATCATGGCGCGTACACTTGAAATTGCAGCAGTATTGGGAACAAACAACATCACTGAAATCGTTAAAGACGGTGATATTCTTGCCGTTAACGGTATCACAGGTGAGGTTATTATCAATCCAACTGATGAGCAAGCGGCTGAATTCAAGGCTGCTGGTGAAGCTTATGCGAAACAAAAAGCTGAATGGGCTCTCTTGAAAGATGCTAAAACAGTAACTGCTGATGGCAAACACTTTGAATTGGCTGCCAACATCGGTACTCCAAAAGACGTTGAAGGTGTCAATGACAACGGTGCTGAAGCTGTTGGTCTTTACCGTACAGAGTTCTTGTACATGGATTCTCAAGACTTCCCAACAGAAGACGAGCAATACGAAGCTTACAAGGCTGTACTTGAAGGAATGAACGGTAAACCTGTTGTCGTTCGTACAATGGATATCGGTGGAGATAAGGAACTTCCTTACTTCGATATGCCTCACGAAATGAACCCATTCCTTGGATTCCGTGCCCTTCGTATCTCTATCTCTGAGACTGGAGATGCTATGTTCCGCACACAAATCCGTGCCCTTCTTCGTGCGTCTGTTCACGGTCAATTGCGTATCATGTTCCCAATGGTTGCGCTCTTGAAAGAATTCCGTGCAGCGAAAGCAGTCTTTGACGAAGAAAAAGCAAACCTTCTTGCTGAAGGTGTTGCAGTTGCGGATAATATCCAAGTTGGTATCATGATCGAAATCCCAGCAGCAGCCATGCTTGCAGATCAATTTGCTAAAGAAGTTGACTTCTTCTCAATTGGTACAAACGACTTGATCCAATACACAATGGCAGCAGACCGTATGAACGAACAAGTTTCATACCTTTACCAACCATACAACCCATCAATCCTACGCTTGATCAACAATGTGATCAAAGCAGCTCACGCTGAAGGGAAATGGGCTGGAATGTGTGGTGAGATGGCTGGTGATCAACAAGCTGTTCCACTTCTTGTCGGAATGGGCTTGGATGAGTTCTCTATGTCAGCAACATCTGTACTTCGTACGCGTAGCTTGATGAAGAAATTGGATACAGCTAAGATGGAAGAGTACGCAAACCGTGCCCTTACAGAATGCTCAACAATGGAAGAAGTCCTTGAACTTCAAAAAGAATACGTTAATTTTGATTAATCGAAAAGTCCTTGCAACTCAGTTGCAGGGGCTTTTTTAAAGAATTTTCAAGAAAATCTTTTTTATATAAAGTCCATTCTAGAGAAAGTAGCGGTGAAGAATAAAAAAATACTTAACTGGTTCATAAAATTCTTGACAAGTTGCAAATTTAGGAGTAAACTATTAACCAGTTAATTAATAGAGAGGAGTTTCTGCAATTTAGAAATGAATTGCAAATAGAAATATCAAAAAAGAAAGTGAGTTTCAATGAAAATTAATAAAAAATACCTTGCTGGTTCTGCGGCAGCTTTAATTTTAAGTGTCTGTTCTTACGAGTTGGGACTGTATCAAGCTAGAACAGTCAAAGAAAATAATCGTGTTTCCTATATAGATGGAAAACAGGCGGCACAAAAAACGGAGAATTTGACTCCTGATGAGGTCAGCAAAAAAGAAGGCATTAACGCGGAGCAAATCGTCATCAAGATAACAGACCAAGGCTATGTCACTTCGCATGGCGACCACTATCATTATTACAATGGGAAGGTCCCTTATGATGCCATCATCAGTGAAGAGTTGCTGATGAAGGATCCAAACTACCAGCTCAAGGACGAGGATATTATCAGTGAAATCAAGGGTGGTTATGTGATCAAGGTAGATGGAAAATACTATGTTTACCTTAAGGATGCAACCCATGCGGATAATGTCCGTACAAAAGAAGAAATCAATCGGCAAAAACAAGAACATAGTCAGCATCGTGAAAGAGGAACTTCAGCAAACGATGGTGCTGTAGCCTTGGCACGTTCACAGGGACGCTACACCACAGATGATGGTTATATCTTTAATGCTTCTGATATCATTGAAGATACTGGTGATGCTTATATCGTTCCTCATGGTGACCATTTCCATTACATTCCTAAGAATGAGTTATCAGCCAGCGAATTGGCTGCTGCAGAAGCCTTCCTATCTGGTAGAAGTGGCCAATCAAAGGCGCCTACTTATCGCCGTACCAATAACAACAGTGCTAGCAGCGATGTAGATAGATGGAGCCCATCCTATAATAACCAAGGCAGTGGCTATACGAACACGAACACATCTAACAACAGTAGTGACGATAGTCAAGCAAGTCAAAGTGATGAGGATATTGATAGCCTTCTGAAACAACTTTACGCCTTGCCGCTCAGCCAACGACACGTAGAATCTGATGGCCTTGTCTTCGACCCAGCACAGATTACAAGTCGAACAGCTAGAGGAGTTGCTGTGCCTCATGGGAACCATTACCATTTCATCCCTTATACACAGATGTCTGAATTGGAAGAACGAATCGCTCGTATTATTCCTCTACAGTACAGTTCGAGCCATAGGGTGCCGGATTCAAGACCAGAACAACCAAGTCCACAACCGACTCCGGAACCTAGTCCAAGCCCACAACCTGCACCAACTCCTCAACCAACTCCAAGCAATCCAATTGATGAAAAATTGGTTAAACAGGTGATTCGAAAAGTAGCTGATGGCTATGTATTTGAGGAGAATGGAATCTCTCGTTATATTCCTGCCAAGGAACTTTCAGCAGAAACTGCAGCAGCCATTGATAGTAAACTAGCCAAGCAAGAAAGTTTGTCTCATAAACTCGGAGCTAAGAAAACCAACCTCCCATCTGGTGATCGAGGATTTTACAATAAGGCTTATGATTTACTAGCAAGAATTCATCAGGACTTACTTGCTAATAAAGGTCGTAAAGTTGATTTTGACGCTTTGGATAAACTGTTGGAACGTTTAAATGATGAAAGCAGTGATAAAGTTAAGTTGGTCGAAGATGTACTTGCATTTCTCGCACCGATTCGTCATCCAGAACGTTTAGGAAAACCAAATGCGCAAATTGCCTACACTGATGATGAGATTCAGGTAGCCAAGTTGGCAGGCAAGTATACAACAGAAGATGGCTATATCTTTGATCCCCGTGATATCACCAGTGATGAGGGGGATGCCTATGTAACTCCACATATGACCCATAGTCATTGGATTAAGAAAGATAGTTTGTCTGAAGCCGAAAGAGTGGCAGCCCAGGCTTATGCTAAAGAGAAAGGTTTAACACCTCCTTCGACAGGAAATACAGAGACTAAAGGAGCAGAAGCTATCTACAACCGCGTGAAAGCAGCTAAGAAGGTGCCTCTTGATCGTATGCCTTACAATCTCCAACATACCGTGGAAGTTAAAAACGGTAGTTTAATCATTCCTCATTATGATCATTACCATAACATCAAATTTGAGTGGTTTGACGAAGGACTTTATGAGGCACCTAAGGGGTATAGTCTAGAAGATCTCTTTGCGACTGTGAAGTACTATGTCGAACATCCAAACGAACGTCCGCATTCAGATAGTGGTTGGGGAAATGCAAGTGACCATGTTCAAAGAAACCAAAATGGTCAAGCTGATAACAATCATACGGATAAACCATCAGTAGAGAAACCTCGGGCAGACAAACCTGAGGAAGAAAAGCCGCGCGAAGAGAAGCCTCAAAGTGAGAAACCAGAATCTCCAAAACCAACTGAGGAGCCGGAAGAAGAATTACCAGAGGAACCAGAAGAACCTCAGGTCGAGACTGAAAAGGTTGAAGCGAAGTTGAGAGAGGCTGAAGAGCTACTTGCAAAGATCCAAGACCCCATTATCAAGTCCAATGCCAAAGAAACTCTCACTGGCTTAAAAAATAACCTGCTATTTGGTGCTCAGGATAACAATACCATTATGGCTGAAGCTGAAAAGTTGTTGGCTTTATTAAAGGAGAGCAAGTAAAGGTAGAAGCATTTTCTAGATCCTAAAAACAGGATAGGAGAACTAGAAAAGTTAAAATCGAAAATGAGAATAGAATGTAAGTTCTAGTTCTCATTTTTTTCATGAAAATGTGAAAAATATCTTGACATATAGTGTAAATAAAGATAAACTATTTACTAGTTAATTAAATGGTTAAATACTAGTTAAGGAGTAATGATGAAAAAAAGAACAATTCTACTATTAATGGCAAGTCTGTTGATTCTTGTCTTAGGAGCATGTAGCCAAAAAGAAAAACAAGAATCAAAAGGGATGAAGATTGTCACAAGTTTTTACCCAATCTATGCCATGGTCAAAGAGGTATCAGGTGACTTGAATGATGTACGGATGATTCAGTCAAGTAGTGGGATTCACTCCTTTGAACCATCAGCAAATGACATTGCTGCCATTTATGATGCGGATGTCTTTGTCTATCACTCTCATACGCTCGAATCTTGGGCTGGAAGTCTAGATCCTAACTTGAAAAATTCAAAAGTTAAGGTTTTAGAAGCTTCTGAAGGGATGACGTTGGAGCGTGTACCGGGTTTGGAAGATGTAGAAGCTGGTGACGGGATTGATGAAAAAACGCTCTATGACCCTCACACTTGGTTAGATCCTGAAAAAGCAGGCGAAGAGGCGCAGATTATTGCGGATAAACTTTCGGAGATTGACAGTGCTAATAAGGAGACGTATCAAAAGAATGCTAAAAACTTTATCGCTAAAGCCCAAGAATTGACTAAGAAGTACCAGCCTATTTTTGAAAAAGCGAGTCAAAAGACCTTTGTTACACAACACACAGCCTTTTCTTATCTCGCTAAACGCTTTGGTTTGAAACAACTTGGTATAGCAGGGATTTCACCTGAACAAGAGCCAAGTCCGAGACAACTAACAGAAATTCAAGAATTCGTTAAGACTTATAAGGTTAAAACCATCTTTACTGAGAGCAATGCTTCTTCTAAAGTCGCTGAGACTTTGGTCAAATCAACAGGAGTTAGCCTAAAGACCCTCAATCCTTTAGAAGCAGATCCTGAAAATGACAAAACTTACTTAGAAAATCTAGAAGAAAACATGAATGTTCTTGCAGAAGAATTAAAATGAGGAGATGATGAAAATGAAGAAGAAATACCTTGCAGCAGGATCGGCTCTTGTCCTTTCCCTAAGCCTTTGCATCTATGCATTGAACCAACACCAGGTAGAAGGAAACAAAGATAAAAATCGTGTGTCTTATGTCGATGGGAAGCAAGACTCTCAAAAAACAGAGACCCAGACACCAGACCAAGTTAGCAAAAAAGAAGACATTCAGGCTGAACAAATTGTCGTGAAAATCACAGACCAAGGTTATGTGACTTCACATGGTGATCATTTCCATTATTACAATGGTAAAGTTCCTTTTGACGCGATTTTCAGCGAAGAACTGTTGATGAAAGATGCCAATTATCAACTGAAAGATGCTGATATTGTCAATGAAATCAAAGGTGGCTACATTATCAAGGTTGATGGTAAGTATTATGTCTACCTTAAAGATGCGGCTCATGCTGATAATATTCGTACGAAGGACGAAATTGAACGCCAAAAACAAGGTCATACTCACGATGCACCAACTTCTAACAGTGCAGTGACACTTGCGCGATCACAAGGCCGTTATACTACCGACGATGGCTACATCTTTAATCCATCTGATATTATAGAGGATACTGGTGATGCTTATATCGTTCCTCATGGTGGACATTACCACTACATTCCAAAGAGTTCCTTGTCTGCTAGCGAATTAGCTGCTGCTCAAGCTTACCTTTCTGGAACTAGAAAACAACCGACTGTGACGGACTATCGTCCTAGTCCAAACGCAACTGGTCAAACTACCAACCCAAGTCAACAGGCTGAAACACCAAGTAATCAAGCTGAGAGTCTTCAAAGTCTATTGCAGCAACTCTATGCTCTTCCAAGTAGTCAACGTTATGCTGAATCAGATGGCTTGATTTTTGACCCTGCTAAGATTTCGAGCAGAACACCAAGTGGCGTAGCGATTCCACACGGAAATCACTATCATTTCATCCCATATACAAAACTTTCTGCCTTGGAAGAAAAGATTGCACGTATGATTCCTTTATCTAGCGACAGTGGGAAGCCAACACCTTTGGAAAATCCAAGCAAACCAGCAGAACATCCAGCTCAACCAGATCATCATCATGACCAAGACGGTGACCATGGAAGTCAGGATACCAACCATGAAGACCATGACCATGATGGAGAGGAGCATGACCACCACCACGGTGAAGAACATGATCATGGTTTTGCAGCTGACCGTGTTATTAGTGAAGATGAGCAAGGTTTTGTAGTTTCTCATGGAGATCACGCTCATTATTTCTTTAAGAAGGACTTGACTGCAGCCCAAATCAAAGCTGCCCAAGATCACTTGAAAGAAAATCATCAGTCTCAGCACGTTCAACCACTTGCAAAGACTGTGGAAAGTTTCTCAAGAGATGCTAGCGATGAAGAAAAAATCAAGTATATCTCACAGACCTACGGGGTTCCGCTCGAAGCGATTCGTATTTCAAACGGCTTCTTTGTCTTTGGAAATCCGGATCAAGCCTATGATCCAACCCATATCCATCCTTATGCTGTTCGAAAAGAACATGTTCGTATTCCTCTCCAAACTGGAAATCCAGAACTGGATTTCCTAAATGAACTTTATACGACTGCCCTACGTGATGGGGTGTCTCCTTATAGTTTGCAAGTAGAGAATGGTAGCTTTGTGATTCCTCACGGTGATCACAATCACTACATTAAGGTTCAGACAAATGGCTATGAAGTAGCTTTGAAAAATAAGATTCCGGCCCTACAATCGACCTATCAACCTGGAGCATTTGATGAACAAACAGTTCTATCTAAGGTGGATCAACTTTTAGCAGATAGCAGAAGTCTCTACAAAGACCAGCCAATCATGCAGAGACGTGTTGAACTTGCTTTGGGGCAATTCACCGAGAATATGAAAAAACTGGCAACAAACTCAACTGCTGGATATCTAGCAGCCTTGGATCTCTTTGATAAACAGTATATCCATGTGGATCAAAGTGTGGCACCGGTTGAAATTTCACCTTTAGATAAGAAGTACCAAGCCCTAGTAGATAAGATCAATACACTGGATACAGATGCTTATGGTTTGCCTAAGAAGGATCTCTTGCTACATTTGCAGGATGCGAAGTTAGCACAAGATGATACAGAGTTGGATGCGATGGAAGCGAAACTTCAAGCCTTGCAAGATTTCCGCGATCGGACAGGAGTCACAACAGTAGAGTACATCAAGTACTTCTACGAACATGTATCTGATGGCCGACTCAGAGAAGAACTACGTAACCGTGTTGCCAAGTTGACATGGGAACTTTACCAGTCACAATCTTTCCTCAAAGCAACCGACTTGAACAAGCTATTCCCAACTATTTACCAAACTAAGCTAGAAGTAGAAGAAGCTCTCAAAGAAGAACCCGTTTCTACAAAAGTTGGTAAGACTATTCTAGATACGGAAAAAGTAGATAGTCAAACTGCTAAGACAGCCATCTATGAATTCCTAAAAGAACTCTACGGTGATTTTATGCCAGAAGAGCGGGTTAGCCATGTTAAGAAGGAAGAAGTGGATGCTCTCCTAACTAAAGCTGCTCAACTCCTAGCACGTGTCAAAGAAGACGGTGTCAAACAATCCCTAGCTGAAGAAGCAGCCAATATCAAAGCAGCCACAGAAAAAGAAAATGCAGACTTTGACGAAGCTAAAACACAACTTGAGGATCTTTTAAATCGCATTGCAGCGACTATCAAACGAGAAGAAAAAGAAGCAGAACAAGATCCACAAACGGTGATTATCTACCAAAAACTCTATAATATCTTGCTCTCTCTTCACAAGTACTTAGAGGATAACAAAGGATCCGATACTGACTTTGAACGTGTTGATGGCCTATTTGATCAACTTGCAGCCAAAAGCAGTGATAAAGAAGGCCTCCTCACTCTAGCTAAAGAAATCATTAGCTTGAACCAGGAACTCCGTTCAAAAGCAAGTAAAACTGATAGCCAATCTAAGTCTGAGAAAGACAGTGAAACAGCTGCTTCTAAACCAACAGAAAAGCAAGCGCAAAGTGAGTCTGAGACAAGTGCTCAACCAAATGAATAAAAAGAAAGGCGAAGTAGCTGAGCTACCTCGTCTTTTTTAGTCTTTATAAGATACAATGCCAATGATGGTATCCACCGCACGCTCCATAGTTTGAAGGCTGACGTATTCAAAACGTCCATGCATGTTTTCACCACCAGCAAAGATATTTGGAGTTGGAATTCCCATAAAGGAAATCTTAGAGCCATCTGTTCCGCCACGGATTGGTTCGATAATTGGCGTGATACCTAAATCTTCCATAACAGCTTTAGCAATGGTAACGGGTGTCATGTCTTTCTCAATGACTTCCTTCATATTGTAGTACTGGTCAGTGAGAGTGAGTATAACGCGATCATTCCCAAGCTCTTGATTCATCTTATCAGCAATAGACTGCATAGCTGCTTTACGAGCTTCAAAGGAATCCTTTTCAAAATCTCGAATGATGTAGCTTGCACGCGCCTCCTCAACACTACCTGACACATCCATAAGATGATAGAAACCTTGGTAACCATCTGTCAGTTCAGGTCGGTCATTCTCAGGAAGTTGATTATGAAAATCAATCGCTAGCTGAAGGGCATTGACCATTTGACCCTTTGCAGTACCAGGATGAACATTGCGCCCTTGGAAATGAAGCTCAGCAGCAGCTGCTGAGAAAGTCTCGTATTGAAGTTCACCTAGCGGACCACCATCAATAGTATAGGCAAAGTCAACGTCAAAGTCATCTGCATCAAATTTATTGGCACCAACGCCAATTTCTTCATCAGGGCCAAAACCAATACGAATTTCACAATGCTTGATTTCGGGATGAGCAGCCAGATATTCAATAGCAGTCATAATCTCAGCAATCCCTGACTTGTCATCAGCACCCAGCAAGGTCGTGCCATCAGTTGTGATGAGGGTTTGGCCTAGATATTTTTCAAGACTCTTAAAATCAACAGGATCGAGTTTAAATCCAGAATCACCCAAGTCGATAACTCCACCATCGTAATTTTCGATGACTTGTGGATTAACTCCCTCAGCATTAAAATCAGCAGTATCCATGTGGGAGATGAAGCCAATCTTGCGTGTAAGGCTGGGATCATTAGCTGGTAAGGTACCAATAGCAAAACCATTTGGAAGGTAGTAGACGTTTTGCAGACCGACACGTTTCATTTCAGGAATAAGAACATTGGTCGCAAAATCTACCTGACTTTGCGTACTTGGAGTAGTAGTAGAGTGTTCATCAGAACGCGTATTGACCTTAACGTAGGTCAAGAAACGATCTAAAAGGTTCGGATAAGTCATAAAAACTCCTTTAACAATCATAAAATAGAATGCAAACTTCGGAAAAAACCTTACTCAGAAAATTTCATGAATTTTGAAAAAATATAATAATTCAAATTCAATAGACTTTTAAATGAAATTTTGGATATTCTAGAATAAAATATATGCATTGATATTTTATGAGATTTTTTTATTCTTTTTTCATTTTACCATAGAATAGTTTGAAAGACAAAGAAGAATCATACTCTTTTATTAATTAACATAATATAAAATTAATCATATTAATTGACACTGCGTGAACTTTATTGTACAATTATCTTGTAAATGTCCTAGATTGATATAGTAACAATATTAGTACATTCTAGTTAAGGAGAATAAAATGAACATTCGCTTCGATTTTAAGAAAGTTCAAATTATTGCGCGCCGTTTAGTTACACTGTTAGCTATTCTCTTTTTGTGTGCTCCGATAAGCCTGTTAAATGCTGATTCTACTATAGAACCTCAGACAACCCTTCACAAGACAATTACTCCGATATCGGGACAGGATGACAAGTATGAGTTGTCATTGGATATCACGTCCAAACTGGGAACGGAAACCCAAACGGATCCCTTGGATGTTGTTTTAGTAGCAGACCTCTCAGGAAGTATGCAGAATCAGGATGTCCAATCTTTTGATGGACGGACGATCAGTCGGATTGACGCATTGAAAAATACTCTAAAAGGAACAAATGGTCGTAAGGGCTTAATTGATACCATTCTATCCAATTCTAATAACCGTTTATCTATGGTAGGATTTGGTGGGAAAATTGACAATAAAAAGAATGATCAGTATTGGGATGGAAATAAATGGAGACTTTTTAGACCATACTGGCCCTATGAACGGATGACAAAATACTATGATGGCGTTTCACCATGGGATGATGCTAACACGATTTTAGGATGGAGTAACAATGCTCGTGCTGCTAAAACAGCGGTATACAACATGAGTATTGCAGGAGGTAATTCCATTGGTACTGAGTCAGGTATTGGTACCGGGACCAATATTGGGGCTGGATTAACCTTGGCCAACCAGTTAATGGGAAGTGCAAGATCTAATGCTAAGAAAGTCGTTATTTTGCTTTCAGATGGCTTTGCGAATATGGTCTACGATGCCAATGGTTACACTATATATAACTACAATAACGAAGATCCTAATATCGAAACAGCTCCCCAGTGGTTTTGGGATAGATTAAATAATAATCTAAATAGTCTATCATATAGCTTGGCTCCAACACTTGATGGTTTCTATTCGATTAAATTTCGTTATTCAAACAATGTCGACAGTATTACCAGTCTGCAATATTATATGAGGCAACATAATGCCTCCATTCCAAATGAAATATTCTCTGCAAATGATGAAGACCAGTTACAAGACAGTTTCAAAGATATTACTGATAAGATTCTGCCACTGGGAATCCACCACGTGACCATCAAGGATGTTCTTTCTAAGTATGTCCAGCTATTACCAAACGGATCGTCAGAGTTTCGTGTCGTTAAAGAGAAAGATGGTAGCAGTGAAACATTAAGCAACGAGCAAGTAACTTTTGAAACCAAGACAAGTTCAGAAGGTTTAGTGGAGGTTACAGCTAATTTTTCTCCTAATTATTCCTTGGAAGATGGCGCTAGATATGTACTAAAATTTAAAGTTACATCTAGTCAAGATGCTTTGGATGCCATTGCTGGTGATAAAAAACTAGAGGCTGGTGATGCTGAAGGTTCTGATGTCAATAAACTCTACTCCAATAAAGGTGCCAGTGTCACCTATTCCTATGGAATAGGCACCTCTCAAACCAAGACCAAAGAATACTCTGACAACCCAACCTTTAAGCCTTCAGATCCATTAACGGTACCAGTGGAAGTTGAATGGCAAGGTGTGACGGGTGCGAGAACTGTTATTACAGCTGATCAACCGAGTAATGTTGAACTGAAACTGGTTCAAAAGAACAAGAACGGAGGTCCTGATAATCAAGACTATCGAAAGACTAATGTAAATGTTAGAACAAATATCTTTAATGAAACGAGGAACTTTGAAAAAGTTGCCAAAGGATATCAATACGATTTAATTGCACCGGACGTCCCAGCCTTTACCAAAGAAATAAAAAATGTTGGTACAGAAACTAAACCATCCTTCAAGGTAATCTATAAACAATTGCCAAGTCTGACGATTAAGAAAGTGTTGGAAGCTGAAAGTAACTTGAACAAAGAGTTTAGGATTAAGGTAAAACTAACCTCTCCTAATTCTACGCCATTGAATGGAACTTTTGGCGAGATAACTGTTGTGAATGGAGAAGCGGAGATCCGTGTCGAAAAACGAAAACGTTGGAAAGGTATTCTAAGCTATCTTCCTCGAGGAACCCATTACAAGGTTGAAGAAGAAGCGGCATCAACGAATGGTTACCACGTTACATATGAGAATCAAGAGGGCGATCTGAATAAAGACGAGACCACCATTGTCACAAATCACAAGCTTCCAAGTTTATCAGTCACAAAAAAAGTTACAGGTGTATTTGCCAATCTATTAAAATCCTTCAAGATTACCATTAACATCAGGGATGCTCAGAACAGTCCATTGAATGGAACCTATAATGCAACGGTGAATAATAAAAGAATTCCTTTGCAATTTACGAACGGTCGAGCGTCTATAGATCTAAACAAAGATCAAACCATAAAAATTGATGGACTTCCACTCAATAGTCACTACACTATTGAAGAGGAATCAAACTCTTCTCGTGGATATCAGGTATCTTATGAGAATCAAGAAGGCAAACTGGATGGGGATAAGTCCGCGACAGTCACGAATAATAAGAATAGTGTACCTGAAACCGGAGTTGACTTCCTCAGCAGTACACTCGTGTTAGGAATAATCCTTCCTCTAGGAGGTATCTTCTTTACAATCCTACTCGGCTATCTAGTGGTATATAGGAGAAAATAATGCTACTTAAAAAGAAACATAAGAAAACAGTAACACAAGTCAGTCGGGATAAGTCTCCGCCGAGTGTATGGGGAGATATCCTCTACTTAGTCAGTAAGCTTCTGATGGTTGGGTTTGTACTGGCCACCCTTTACTTTTTTGTCTTTGGACTATTGAGATACAATGACGATGGCATGAAGCCAGCCTTAAAAGATGGCGACTTGGTTGTCTACTATAGGTTGGATAAACGTTATTCGATTGGTGACCTGCTCGTCTATAGTTATAAGGGCAAGGAAAGAGTGGCGCGTGTCATAGCAACCGAAGGAAGTACGATCGATATAAACGAAAATGGTCTCATCATCAACGGTTCTCCTCAACAAGAGCAGGATATCTACAAAGAAACGCTGCTCTATAAGGAAGGGGCTACCTTCCCAATGAAAGTCCCAGCAGGACAACTCTTTGTCCTCGGGGACAATCGAACAACGGCTGTAGATAGTCGTGCTTTTGGAACCATTCCTATACAGGATACCCATGGCAAGGTGGTAACAGTCTTAAGGCGACGGGGCTTTTGATGATAATTTATGTAAAAAGAAATTTAAAAATAAAAGGAATAATCATGAAAAAAACATTTTTGAAAAAATTAGTTACTGCAAGCATTGCAGCTGTAACCGCCTTGTCGGTCTTTAGAGGAGTGCCAACATTTGCGGATGATAATGATGTGGCAACTGCCAAAGCAACTGGTGAAACAAGCGCAAAAGTTTCTATTAATAAGGTGTTGAATATTGCGGAAGGAATTACAACACCTGAAGCAACCTTTACTTTTACTTTCACCCCTAAAACTGGTACATCATCAAATGGTGCACCTTATGAAACGATTGATTCTTCTAATGGTCAAATTACAGATAAAAATGTATCATATTCTGGAACAGACGTTTTAGCAACTGGACAAACTAGCATAAAGAAAGAAACCGGCGATATTTTTAGAGAAGTGAACTATACACATGCTGGTGAATATGTCTATACTGTTGCTGAAAAACAAAATGTTGGTTGGAAAGTTATTCAAAAAAATGGTTCACCTATTGATTTTATGACATATGATAATCGCAACTATGAAATGCACGTTATTGTTAAGAACAAAACTACAGGAGGAACATATATTTCTTCTGTGTATTTTAAACAAGTATCCCCAAGTGTGAATGGTAAAGTAAAACCATCTGAAAGTGGAACTACTTACAAATATGATCTTTTCACTAACATCTATCGTAAAAATGCTGGTAAAATTACAGATCCAAATGAACCAAACCCTAATAAACCAAATGTTTCAAAAGTTGACCCAAATGCTAAATCTTTAGTAATTAAAAAAGTTGTATCAGGTGCTACTGCAGATAAATCAAAAGATTTTACTTTCAAGCTTACTTTCACAAAAGCATCTACAGAAACTTCACAATCAATCACTGGTAAAATCGGTGAAACCTCAAAAACATTTGTCTATGGTCAAGAAACGACTATAACACTACGTCACGATCAATCTTTGGTGTTTGACACAATTCCTGCTGGTACTCGTTATAAATTGGTTGAAACTGGATCTCAAGGTTACACAGCTTCAGCTGCATATAAGGAGAACGGAGCATCAAAAAATCAAGCTGGTACAGTTTCTACAAATTTCACTCAAGATAGTATCCTTATTGGTGAAAAACCAAACGATAACACTATCACAAATAGCTTACCAGACGTTACCCCTACTGGTCTCTTGATTGATAACCTTCCTTTCATCTTGATGATTGGTCTTGGTTTGGCTGGATTTGTTGTTTTGTCTAAAAAACGCAGACAAGCTTAAGCAAGTGGTTTGACCGATGAAAATCAAGCGTGAGAAACCAAAAAGGAGTTTGTCTAGGCGTCTGGTCCTTGCTGTAGATGCATTGATGAATCATATCCTGCTCCTCTTGGCAGCCTTAGTCTTTCTCTTTGGTTTCTACGCCCTTTGGGATGCCAATCAGGTTTATTCTCAGGCTTCATCAAGTGAGTATGAGGCTTATAGACCTGTTAGTACCAGTGAGAAGGATGAGCTTGCTAGTTTTTCTGGCTTTCACAAGCTACAGCAAGTCAATCCAGAGGTTCTCGGCTGGATCAATGTCTATGGCACCAATATCGACTACCCCTTAGTCCAAGCCAAAGACAATGAAAAGTACCTGAACAAAGATTCCAAGGGAGAATTTGCAGCTACAGGAGCTATTTTCCTTGAGGCTCGAAATGAATCCAAGTTCGAAGACTTTAATACCATCATCTACGGACACCATGTAGAAAATGGGGTTATGTTTGGAGATGTAGCAAAGTTTTCTGATAAGGAATTTTTTGATCAGCATCGCTACGGTAGTATTTACTATAATGGCGTAGAAAAAGGTCTTGAGATCTTTGAGATGCTTGAGGTGGACGCCTATGACTTTAACATCTACGATCCAGGTATTAATGGAGATGATCGGCGCCAAGAATATATCGATCACTTACTCTCGGTTGCCATCCACAAGCGGGATATTACACTGGGGCCAAATGACCATATCATCCTTCTCAGTACCTGTTTCCTAGACGTAACAAATGGGAGACATATCGTAGTTGCCAAGATTACGGATACAGTTCCAAAGAACACCTTCCATACGAAAAAATCAAAACCATTTCCTTACAGTGTCTTTGATGATTCGTCGCTCGGACGATTTCTCTCATCGATTCCTTTGTGGATATGGTACATCATCTTATTTATCTTGCTCTTGCTATTGATCTTCTTGCTCATCATCCTCTATTTGATCTTGCGTCGTAGAAGAGAAGCAAAGGAAGAAGGAGCAGATACCATTACTGACTAAACTACCAATAAAAGAGAAAGGGACAGCCTCTCTTGCTCTTTTATTTTCAAGGCTAGAAAGGAGAAAGAAGGAAATATGAAAACAAGTACAAGTCACAAAACCATAAAGGTCATTCTATCCCTCTTTCTAGCTTTTTTCTGTCTTTATGCAGCTGATAGAGTTCTTGCGAGTGACTACGATCATTATAATCCCATTGAAAAGGATGCCAGCAGTACGGGCTTTGAAACCTTGCAGCACCTGAACAAGGAAGTCTGTGGTTGGATTAGCCTCGATGGGACCAAGGTAGACTATCCCCTCTTGCAGAGTCAGGACAATGTCAAATACCTTGATCGCAATGCTTTTGGCGATTATACTGTGTCAGGCTCTATATTCCTAGACTATCGTTTTAACCCCAACTTTACCGACTTTAACACCATCATTTATGGTCACTCCATGGCTTCTGGAGCTATGTTTGGGGAGATTCAAAAATTTGCGGATCAAGATTTTTTTGAAAAGCATCGCTATGGTTCTATCTACTACAATGGTCGTGAACGTGGTCTGGAGATATTTGGGATTTTAGAAGTGGATGCCTATGACACGGAGATTTACCGGACTTTGAGTTCCAACGATGAGGAACACCAGGCTTACTATCAATATCTGCTAAGTAAATCCAAGTACAAGCGAGATGTTTCCTTGACCTCAACGGACAAGATTGTTTTGTTAAGCACCTGTTTCCTTAACATTACCAACGGACGGCATATCCTCTTAGCTAAAATAACGGATGCACCACTAAAAGCATCCCAGGATAAAAGTGGGGAAGCAGTAGGAACACGCTATTTTGACCAAGGGCTACCAACGCATTGGATTTATATCCTTGCCTTTCTTCTCTTGATTATTGTTATTTTACTCCTTGTCGTTATCATCCTAATCATAAGACGAGATAGAAAGACAAAAGAACAAAAGAAATAGTAGACGTCGGAAGCGTTTACTATTTTTTTCTTTCATGATAGAATAGATAGTGAAAATAATATCATAAGGATGATAACATGAAAAAAGCAATATTGATGATGACCTTTGGATCTCCAGAGGAGATTAGTTTTGAAGGAGTAGCAGAATTCTTTACAAACATTCGTCGTGGAGTTAGACCCCAAGACCACGAGATCCAGACTCTCTATGACAACTACGTCCTTATCGGTGGGACACCTTTGCAGCGGATTACACGTGATGAGGTCAATTTAGTCAAGGAACGATTAGGGGAGGAGTATGGTATCTACTTTGCCAACAAATTTTCTCGTCCCTTTATTCCAGACGTGATCAGGCAGATGGAAGCTGATGGTGTTGAAGAATGTATCTGCTTGATTTTGGAACCTCATTATTCTTTTTACTCAGTCATGGGGTATGAAAAGTTTCTGGAAAGCCAGCAGATCCGATTTTTAGTAATTAAGGACTGGTATCAACAACAGCCTTTGCTGGACTTCTGGACAGATGAGATTAGCAAAATTTTACGGAACCATGTGGGAGAAGAATCTTTCAAGGTAATCTTTTCGGCACACAGTGTTCCCATTTTTGCCTTGGATTATGGAGATCCTTATATCGACCAGATTTTCGATAATAGCAAGCTCATTGCTGAACAACTCGGCCTAACAGCCGACCAGTATACCAATACTTGGCAGAGCGAAAGTGATATTGGAATCCCTTGGATCAAGCCAGATGTCTTAGAATATTTACGAGAACAAAAGCAACATCCAGAGCATTATATTTTTGTCCCGATTAGTTTTATCAGTGAGCACATTGAAGTCTTGTTCGATAATGATGTGGAATGTTATGAGTTGTGTCAAGAATTAGATGTCACCTACCATCGCCCACCTATGCCCAATACGGATAGCCGTTTAATTGACGCTTTAGTTGCTACTGTAAGAGCCAATGAAGACAAAGAATTTAAAGCTTTTCTCCCAGAAGAAGAAACCTTTGATGAGTTAGCGCCTTCAGCAACTACCAAGGACATTATGGAGGAGACAGACGACCTTCAGATGCCAGAATTTGTCAAAAAGCTCATTGAGAAAAAAGGCCGTGAAAATGTGAAGATGCCTTACTTAATTAAGAAAATGCTCGAAAAAGCTGGGAAGTTACCAAAAGAGTAAAGAAAAAAGGATTTAGCTTTAAGCTAAATCCTTTATCTGTTTTATTTTTTCTCAAGAAGAGCTTTGATTTCTTGAAGAACTTCAAGTTCAGTTGGAGCAGCAGGTGCTTCCTCAACCACTTCCTCTTTCTTACGAAGGTTTTGCGCTTTTTCCATAGCTTTAATAACGAAGAAAAGCACAGTACCTACAACGAGAAAGTTGATAATAGCACTCAAGAATTTACCATATGTAACACCATTCCATGCAAGCTCAGCGATGTTTTGTACTTTCGCAGCTTCCAAAGCTGGGTTCAATAGAAGTGGAGTGATGATGTCATTAACAAATGAAGTAACGATAGCACCAAATGCAGAGGCAATGATGACACCGACAGCGAGGTCAACGACATTACCACGAAGCAAGAATTCTTTAAGATCCTTTAACATTTTCATAAATTCCTTTCCTAATTTTCTAATTTATTATATCCTAAATTGTGACAAAAAGCAACTTGAACGCTCAAAGTGGTCAGTTGTTCCCTTTAAAAATATAGATTTTACTGAAAACATAGTTTAAAATGATGATCAAAATTTGTGCTAGGATAGTTTCAATCGTATTAACCCTATCTATATTAAATTCGACAAACTGGCCAATAATATCAGGAAAGGTTGTAACAAAGATATAAGTTAAAAGGATGTCGAGACCAAGTGTTGAGAGACGAGCTAAGACAAATTTAGCCAGGCGGGTTGGCCAATTCCTTCTCTCTTGTTTAAAGACGATTGTATCATTTGTGAGAAAGGCAAAGAGAATCCCGATAATATTAGCGAGGGCAGTTGCTAGGATTTCCTGGTGGCTGATATGGTAAATAACCAAACGTGATACAATAGAAACCAGAGTAGTAGCACCACCAAAAAATAGGTAGGAGAGGATTTCGTTATCAAAGAAAGCTTTTATTAGTTTTTTCATGATTTTAGTATAGCATAAAACTGGCTAATGTGCTATACTAGTAAGGTTGATAACCTCAACCCTTGGTGCTTAGCTTCTTTCACCAAGCATATTTTACGCGGGAAACCGCTAAAGGAGAAAGCATGAAAAAATTAACTGTTCGCGACATGGCAGACATCGCTATCGTTGCTGCGATCTATGTAGTTTTGACTATTACGCCACCAATCAATGTTCTTAGTTTTGGGGCGTATCAGTTCCGTATTTCAGAAATGCTGAATTTCTTGGCCTTTTACAACCCTAAATACATTTTCGGTGTGACAATTGGATGTATGATTGCTAATTTATTTAGTAGTTTTGGCCTAATAGATGTCTTTGTTGGTGGGGGTTCTACCCTAGTTTTCCTTAGTCTAGGGGTATGGCTCTTTGCAAAATACAGCAAAGATTACCTCTTTAACGGATTGATTCGAAAAGATCATTTCTTCTTTTCAATCCTCTTCTCCATTTCAATGATTACCATTGCAGCTGAACTTCATATCTTGACAGAAGCTCCCTTCTTGTTCACATGGTTCTCTACTGGAATTGGTGAGTTTGCATCACTTATCGTAGGAGCGATTTTGATTGGTAAACTGGGACAGCGAATCGATCTAACAAAATAAGAAGTTTATAAGCTAGATTCTTGCTAAATCTAGCTTTTTTCATTTCAGAAATTTAAAAGAGAGCGCTTGACAAGAACATAGAACTATAGTATACTTTTTAGGTAAGCTGATTTAGCTCAGTTGGCAGAGCGCATCCATGGTAAGGATGAGGTCGCCGGTTCAATCCCGGCAATTAGCATGATAGAAACAAAGTGACCTTGGGAGACCAAGGTTTTTCTTATCTACCTGTATAAATGAAGCAAAGAGTTTTGGTTGTTGACAAAAGTGACTCTATCTAGTAGAATAGTAGATGCGATGAGTCGATAGGTAGTCTTCGGACTACTATTGAGCATAAGGAGGTCATAACGCAGGAGCGGACCTTGATGAGTTGTGTGAACCTGCTCATCACATGAAGATGCCTCTTAGTCCCTAGTCAATGGCTAGGGATTTTTAGTTTTCAGAAAATATAGTCTAAAAATACTTTTCAATTTCTGTAAAAAGTAGTATAATACATCTATTATAGAAATTTTTAGAAAATTCCGAAAGAGGTTATTTATGGGATATACAGTTGCTGTAGTCGGCGCGACAGGTGCTGTCGGAGCTCAGATGATAAAAATGTTGGAAGAATCAACACTTCCAATCGATAAAATTCGTTACCTTGCTTCTGCACGTTCAGCAGGCAAAACTTTGAAATTTAAAGACAAAGATATTACGATTGAAGAAACGACTGAGACAGCTTTTGAGGGTATTGATATTGCACTCTTCTCAGCAGGTGGTTCGACATCAGCTAAGTATGCACCATACGCAGTTCAAGCTGGAGCGGTAGTAGTAGATAACACATCTTATTTCCGTCAAAATCCAGATGTTCCTTTGGTTGTTCCAGAGGTCAATGCTCATGCACTTGATGCCCACAACGGAATCATTGCCTGCCCTAACTGTTCAACAATCCAAATGATGGTGGCTCTTGAGCCTGTTCGTCAAAAATGGGGCTTGGACCGTATCATCGTTTCAACTTACCAAGCAGTCTCTGGTGCTGGTATGGGAGCGATTCTTGAAACACAACGTGAACTTCGTGAAGTCTTGAACGATGGTGTGAATCCTCGTGATTTGCATGCAGAAATCTTGCCTTCAGGTGGTGATAAGAAACACTATCCTATCGCCTTTAACGCTCTTCCACAAATCGATGTCTTTACTGACAATGATTACACTTACGAAGAGATGAAGATGACTAAGGAAACAAAGAAAATCATGGAAGATGACAGCATCGCAGTGTCTGCAACATGTGTGCGTATTCCCGTCTTGTCAGCTCACTCTGAGTCTGTTTATATCGAAACAAAAGAAGTGGCTCCAATTGAAGAAGTAAAAGCAGCCATCACAGCCTTTCCAGGTGCTGTTCTTGAGGATGACGTAGCACATCAAATCTATCCGCAAGCCATCAACGCTGTTGGTTCACGTGATACCTTCGTAGGTCGTATCCGTAAAGACTTGGATGCTGAAAAAGGAATCCATATGTGGGTTGTTTCAGATAACCTTCTCAAAGGTGCTGCTTGGAACTCAGTTCAGATTGCAGAAACGCTTCACGAACGTGGATTGGTTCGTCCAACAGCTGAGTTGAAATTTGAATTAAAATAGTCATATCGTTTAGGAGTTCAGATGAACTCCTTCTTTGAAATAGAGAGGTGTTTCTCATGTCTTATCAAGATTTAAAAGAGTGTAAAATCATCACAGCCTTTATTACCCCTTTTCATGAGGATGGTTCCATCAACTTTGATGCCATTCCAGCCTTGATTGAGCATTTATTGGCCCATCACACAGACGGCATTCTTCTAGCTGGAACGACTGCTGAGAGTCCGACCTTGACCCACGATGAGGAGTTGGAACTCTTTGCGGCTGTACAAAAGATTGTTAATGGACGTGTTCCTTTGATTGCGGGTGTAGGTACCAATGATACGCGTGACTCGATCGAGTTTGTCAAAGAAGTAGCAGACTTTGGTGGTTTTGCTGCTGGGCTTGCGATTGTACCATACTACAACAAACCTTCTCAAGAAGGCATGTACCAGCACTTTAAAGCTATTGCAGATGCATCAGATTTACCTATTATCATTTATAACATTCCAGGGCGTGTGGTTGTCGAATTGACTCCAGAAACCATGCTTCGCTTGGCTGACCATCCTAATATCATCGGTGTTAAAGAATGTACCAGCTTGGCAAATATGGCTTACTTGATTGAGCACAAGCCAAAAGAGTTCTTGGTCTATACTGGTGAGGATGGAGATGCTTTCCATGCCATGAACCTTGGTGCGGATGGGGTTATTTCTGTTGCCTCCCATACAAATGGAGATGAAATGTACGAAATGTTTACTGCCATTGCAGAGAGCGATATGAAGAAAGCCGCAGCTATTCAGCGTCAGTTCATTCCTAAGGTCAACGCCCTCTTCTCTTATCCAAGTCCTGCTCCAGTTAAGGCAGTCCTTAACTATATGGGATTTGAAGCTGGACCAACTCGTCTGCCTCTAGTTCCAGCACCAGAAGAAGATGCCAAACGCATTATCAAGGTTGTTGTAGATGGTGACTACGAAGCAACTAAGGCAACCGTAACAGGTGTCCTTAGACCAGATTACTAATAAAGACAATAAAATCCATGACCAAATGAACGATCATGGATTTTTCTTATTTTCCTAAACAGAATTGGCTAAAGAGTTGGGTGATGAGTTCATCAGGTGCGGCATCTCCAGTGATTTCTCCGAGAATTTCCCAAGTACGAGTCAAGTCAACTTGAAGCAAATCAACTGGCATACCCAGTTCAAGACCTTCATTAACTGCTTGCAAGCTTTCAACAGCCTTCTCAATCAAGGAAATATGACGGGCGTTAGATAGATAAGTAGCATCTTGCTCAACCAAACCAGCATTTTCAAAGAAGAGGTCGTTAATACGCTCTTCGATTTTATCAATGTTTTGATTTTTAAGAACTGAAATACGGATGAGATCTTCAGGGAGTTCTGAAGTTTCAATCGCTTCAGGAAGATCCGTTTTATTAAGTAGAATAATGCGGTTGGTATCTTGACTGATGTCTAAAAGTTGTCTGTCTTGTGCTGTTAGTGGTTCGCTGGCATTTAGTACTAGTAGTACCAAGTCAGCTTCCTTGAGGGCTTTTTTCGAACGTTCAACACCGATTTGTTCCACGATATCATCTGTTTCACGAATACCTGCAGTATCAATCAATTTGAGAGGAACCCCGTTAATGTTGACGTATTCTTCGATAACATCTCGTGTCGTACCAGCGATGTCTGTTACGATGGCCTTATCTTCACGCAGGAGATTGTTGAGAAGACTGGATTTCCCAACGTTGGGACGGCCGATAATGGCAGTTGAAATTCCCTCACGAAGGATTTTACCACGACGAGCTGTTCTAAGGAGATTGGTTAGCAATTGCTCAAACTCCATAGTCTTCTCGCGGACAACAGCAGTAGTAGCTTCCTCAACATCATCATACTCAGGATAGTCAATATTGACCTCAACTTGGGCAAGTGTATTGAGGATTTCTTGGCGAGTATTATTAATGAGGTCAGAAAGAGAACCGTCCAATTGTTTGACTGCAATATTCATGGCCTTGTCTGTCTTGGCACGGATGATGTCCATCACTGCCTCGGCCTGTGTCAAGTCCACACGACCGTTTAGAAAGGCGCGTTTGGTAAATTCACCAGGTTCTGCCAACCGAGCTCCTTCACGGATAGCTAGTTGGAGAATCTCATTGGTCACCGCAATCCCACCGTGAGTGTTAATCTCGATAATATCCTCACGAGTGAAGGTCTTTGGAGACTTCATAGCTCCAACCATAACTTCGTCCATGACCTTCCCTGTCTGCGGGTCAATAATGTGACCGTAGTTGAGGGTATGGCTTGCAACCTTGCTCAAGTCTTTTCCTTTAAAAATCTTTTGCGCAATGGCAAAGCTATCTGTTCCGCTCAGGCGGACAATACCAATGGCTCCTTCACCTAGTGGAGTAGAGATAGCAGCGATGGTATCAAATTCACGTGTAATCATACTAATTCCTTTTGTATTTCTTTTCTTAGGATAGGTATCCAAGCATCTCTTCAAATTGTAACAAAATTAGACTATTTCTTCAATGGATGCTACTTGGAGATTGAAAAAGCCTAAGCAATTCTGCTTAAGCTGGATTATTTGGTGCGCATTTCCCCTTGAGGGAAGTAGGTTCCTTCTGGCATGTCGTTGATGATGACATGAACGGCTGATTGAGGGGCTCCAGTGTTGCGGACAACAGCTTCCGTTACTTCCTTAGCAAGAGCTTTCTTTTGCTCGAGCGTTCGACCTTCAAATAAATCGATGCGTACAAATGGCATAGTAGCTTCCTCCACTAGTTTTTGATTTCTTCTATTTTACCACATTTTGCCGTTTAAAGCTTCAGAAAATTATGATATACTAGAATGTAGCAAAAATTTAGAAATGGACGTGAAATAGAAGCATGGCACAGTTGTATTATCGTTATGGTACCATGAACTCTGGTAAGACGATTGAGATTCTCAAGGTGGCCTATAACTACGAGGAGCAAGGAAAGGGAGTTGTGATTATGACTTCGGCTCTGGATACACGTGACGGTGTTGGCTATGTGTCGAGTCGAATCGGCATGAAACGCCCAGCCATTGCGATTGAGGAAACGACAGATATCTTCGGCTATATCCGAGACTTACCTGAAAAACCTTACTGTGTGCTAGTCGATGAGGCTCAGTTTCTCAAGCGTCACCATGTTTACGACCTAGCTCGTGTTGTGGACGAGCTAGACATACCTGTCATGGCTTTTGGTTTGAAGAATGACTTTCGCAATGAATTGTTCGAAGGTTCAAAATACCTCTTGCTCTTAGCAGACAAGATTGAAGAAATCAAGACCATCTGTCAGTATTGTAAGAAAAAGGCGACCATGGTGTTGCGCACGCACGATGGTGTACCAGTCTATGATGGAGAACAAATTCAGATCGGTGGAAATGAAACCTATATCTCAGTCTGCCGTAAACATTATTTTGCCCCTGAAATCAATAAGGAGAATGAAGAAAAATGAACATCTATGATCAACTACAAGCTGTAGAAGACCGTTATGAAGAATTAGGAGAATTGCTGAGTGACCCAGATGTGGTGTCTGATACCAAGCGTTTCATGGAGCTTTCGAAAGAAGAGGCTTCTACTCGTGATACAGTAACAGCCTACCGTGAGTACAAACAAGTCCTTCAAAACATCGTTGATGCCGAAGAGATGATTAAGGAGTCAGGCGGAGATGCGGACTTGGAAGAAATGGCCAAGCAAGAATTAAAAGATGCCAAGGCTGAAAAAGAAGAATACGAAGAAAAATTGAAAATCTTGCTCCTTCCAAAGGATCCAAACGATGACAAGAACATCATCCTTGAAATTCGTGGAGCGGCTGGTGGTGACGAAGCGGCACTTTTCGCCGGAGATTTGCTAACTATGTACCAAAAGTATGCGGAAGCCCAAGGCTGGCGCTTTGAAGTCATGGAAGCTTCTATGAATGGTGTCGGTGGTTTCAAGGAAGTGGTTGCTATGGTTTCTGGTCAATCTGTATATTCTAAGCTTAAGTACGAATCAGGTGCCCACCGTGTGCAACGTGTCCCTGTGACAGAAAGCCAAGGTCGTGTCCACACTTCAACTGCGACAGTTCTTGTTATGCCTGAAGTCGAAGAAGTAGAATACGATATTGATCCAAAAGACCTTCGTGTTGATATCTACCACGCATCTGGTGCTGGTGGTCAGAACGTCAATAAGGTTGCGACTGCCGTGCGTATCGTTCACTTGCCAACCAATATCAAGGTTGAGATGCAGGAAGAACGTACCCAGCAGAAAAACCGTGAGAAGGCCATGAAAATCATCCGTGCGCGTGTTGCTGACCACTTTGCACAAATTGCCCAGGATGAACAAGACGCTGAACGTAAGTCTACTATCGGTACTGGTGACCGTTCAGAACGTATTCGTACATATAACTTCCCACAAAACCGTGTCACAGACCACCGTATTGGCTTGACTCTCCAAAAACTAGATACCATCTTGTCTGGTAAATTGGATGAAGTTGTGGATGCCTTGGTTCTTTATGACCAAACACAAAAATTAGAAGAATTAAACAAATAATGAAATTAGCTCAATTATTTTCAGATTTTGAAGAAGAGTTGGTTAGACAAGGAGAGGAAGCTGAAAGCCTCTCTTTTGTCTATCGTAGCCTAAAAAATCTCTCTTTTACGGACTTTGTCTTTGCTCTTCAGCAGGAAGTGACAAAAGAGGAAGAAAATTTTGTAGAAGAAATTTACCAGCAGTTAGCGTCCCATAAACCAGCACAGTATATCATCGGACAGGCAGATTTCTTTGGAATGCAGTTAAAAGTGGATGAGCGAGTTTTGATTCCTCGGCCAGAGACAGAAGAGTTGGTGGATCTCATCCTCACAGAAAATCCTGAGGAAAGTCTTAAGATTCTAGATATCGGGACTGGAAGTGGTGCCATAGCCCTTGCATTAGCTAAAAACAGACCAGATTGGTCAGTGACAGCAGCAGATATTTCACAAGATGCCTTAGAGCTTGCATCAGAGAATACTAGAAATCAAAATCTTAATATATTTTTTAAAAAATCTGATTGTTTTGCAGAAATTTCTGAAAAATATGATATAATTGTATCCAATCCACCCTATATCTCTCGTGAAGATGAGTCAGAGGTCGGTTTGAATGTTTTGCATTCAGAGCCTCATCTAGCTCTCTTTGCAGATGAGGATGGTCTAGCTATTTACCGCAGAATTGCGCAAGATGCAAAAGACTATCTCAAAGATGGTGGTAAGATTTACCTTGAAATTGGATACAAGCAAGGTCAAAGTGTTCCTGCGCTTTTTAGGAAATATCTTCCTGAAAAACGGGTACGAACACTCAAGGACCAATTTGGTCAAGATAGGATGGTTGTAGTTGATGATGGACAGGATTAGACAAGAGTTGGAAAAAGGCGGAGCTGTTGTTTTGCCTACAGAGACAGTTTATGGTCTCTTTGCTAAGGCCTTAGACGAGAAAGCTGTCGACCATGTTTACCAACTAAAATGTCGTCCTAGAGATAAGGCACTCAATCTTAATGTCGCTTCTCTAGAGGACATCTTGCACTTTTCAAAGAACCAGCCAACTTATCTACAAAAACTTGTAGAGACCTTTTTACCGGGTCCCTTGACCATTATCCTCGAAGCTAATGACCGAGTTCCCTATTGGGTCAACTCTGGTCTTGCAACTGTCGGATTTCGGATGCCGAGTCACCCCATTACACTTGATTTGATTCGAGAGACAGGTCCCTTGATTGGGCCGTCTGCCAATATCTCGGGTCAGGCGAGTGGAGTGACCTTTGCTCAAATTCTAGAGGATTTTGACCAAGAGGTTCTGGGTTTGGAGGATGATGCTTTTCTAACTGGACAGGATTCGACGATTCTGGATTTGTCTGGAGACAAGGTGAAAATCTTACGCCAAGGGGCGATTAAGCGAGAAGATATTCTTGCACAGTTGCCAGAGATTTCTTTTGAGGAGGAATGAGATGCTAAGAGATTTGCAAGAAACAGATGTGAATGCTATATGTGAGATTAACCAAGAGGCTTTGGGCTATTCTTTTAGTCCAGAGGACACAGCTAGTCAACTAGCTAGACTGTCTCAGGATTCTCATCATTTCCTACTTGGCTATGAGGATGAGGTCAGCCATGTCCTACTTGGATATGTCCATGCTGAAGTTTATGAATCCCTCTATTCCAAAGCAGGATTTAATATTTTAGGCTTAGCGGTTTCACCTCAAGCACAAGGGCAAGGTATCGGTAAAAGCTTACTGCAAGGGTTGGATCAAGAAGCAAAAAGACGGGGTTATGGGTTTATCCGCTTAAACTCTGCTGATCATCGTCTGGGAGCTCATGCATTTTATGAAAAAGTTGGTTATACTTGTGATAAAGTGCAGAAACGGTTTATTCGCATCTTTTAGTATATTTTCTTAAACTAAAGGACCAGTCACACTATAAAGGAGAAGACCTATGATTTTTGATAAAGACGATTTTAAAGCATACGATGCTGATCTCTGGAATGCTATTGCCAAAGAAGAAGAACGCCAACAAAACAATATCGAGTTGATTGCTTCGGAAAACGTTGTTTCCAAGGCTGTTATGGCAGCTCAAGGGTCTATCTTGACAAACAAATATGCCGAGGGTTACCCAGGACGCCGTTATTATGGTGGAACTGATGTAGTAGACGTGGTAGAAACTTTAGCTATTGAACGTGCAAAAGAAATTTTCGGTGCTAAATTCGCCAATGTCCAACCTCACTCAGGAAGCCAAGCCAACTGTGCGGCTTACATGGCCTTGATTGAGCCAGGTGATACCGTTATGGGGATGGATTTGGCAGCAGGTGGACACTTGACCCACGGAGCTCCAGTTAGCTTCTCTGGTCAAACCTACAACTTTGTTTCTTATAGTGTGGATCCTGAAACAGAACTCTTGGACTTTGATGCTATCTTGAAACAAGCCCAAGAAGTAAAACCAAAACTAATCGTAGCGGGTGCTTCAGCCTATTCTCAAATTATTGACTTCTCAAAATTCCGTGAAATCGCAGATGCTGTTGGTGCTAAGCTCATGGTCGATATGGCCCATATCGCTGGTTTGGTTGCAGCTGGTCTTCACCCAAGCCCAGTGCCATACGCTCATATCACTACAACAACGACCCACAAAACTCTTCGTGGACCGCGTGGTGGTTTGATTTTGACAAATGATGAGGACCTAGCTAAGAAAATCAACTCAGCTATTTTCCCTGGTATTCAGGGTGGTCCTTTGGAGCATGTTGTGGCGGCTAAGGCGGTTTCCTTCAAAGAAGTTTTGGACCCAGCCTTTAAGGAATATGCTGCTAATGTCATCAAAAACAGCAAGGCTATGGTTGAAGTCTTCTTGCAAGACCCTGATTTCCGTATCATCTCAGGTGGTACTGAAAATCACCTCTTCCTAGTGGATGTGACTAAGGTTGTAGAAAACGGAAAAGTTGCTCAAAACTTGCTGGATGAAGTTAATATTACCCTAAATAAAAACTCAATTCCATACGAAACCTTGTCACCATTCAAAACAAGTGGGATTCGTATCGGAGCAGCAGCCATCACTGCACGTGGATTTGGTGAAGAAGAAAGCCGTAAAGTGGCTGAACTTATCATTAAAACTCTTAAAAATGCAGAAAATGAGGCTGTCTTAGAAGAAGTGAGAAGTGAAGTCAAAGCATTAACAAATGCCTTCCCACTATACGAGGACTAATACTTTTATGGACATTTATATTAAGAAAGCTATTATCCATCAGTTCAGCCCAGACGATACTGAGTTGTTTCTAGCGGATAAGTTTCTCAATATCACTCCAAAAATCGAGGAATACCTACGCAAAAAAATCGAACGCGTGTATTCAGATGAAGCTAAGACTGGGATTTTCGAAGAAGAAAATCCCTTCTTCAATCACATCACGGACGATTTATTGGAGACATCAGTAACACTGGCTAATCTCTGGAAAGAGGAGTTTAGCATTTCTGAAAATCTCAAGACCAATGACTTGGTTTTTGTTCAGTTTTCTAAAGAAGGCGTTGAACATTTTGCTTTCTTGCGAATTGCTCTACGTGAGACCTTGACCCACCTTGGTGGAGAAGTTGATAACCCAATCAAGCTAACTCAGAATAACCTTCCTGGATTTGGAACAGGGGCTGATGAGGCTTTGGTGGTCAATCTTCAAAGTCGCAAGTACCATCTCATCGAAAAACGAATCAAGTACAATGGGACTTTCTTGAATTATTTTTCAGACAATCTCCTAGCTGTTGCACCTAAGATTTCGCCAAAAAAATCCATCAAGGAACTGGAAAAAACGGCCCAGAGAATTGCAGAGTCCTTTAGCACAGATGATTTTCAATTCCAAGCCAAGGTCAAATCAGCGATTTTCAACAATCTTGAAGAAAACAATGAGTTGTCTCCTGAGAAATTGGCTAACGACCTTTTTGATAACAATCTGACAGCTCGTTTGAGCTTTATCGACCAAGTCAAGGAAGCTGTACCAGAACCAGTCCAGTTTGATGAAATTGATGCCAGTCGCCAATTAAAGAAATTTGAAAACCAAAAACTTTCCTTGTCAAATGGAATCGAGCTCATCGTTCCCAATAACGTCTATCAAGATGCGGAATCGGTTGAGTTTATCCAAAATGATAATGGAACCTATTCTATCTTAATCAAAAATATCGAGGATATTCAAAGTAAATAATGTTTAAATTTATAAGAAGAGTGCTTGTGCTAGCAGTCTTCCTTTTCGCAGGATACAAAGCTTATCATATCCATCAGGATGTTAAACAAGTCATGACCTACCAACCCATGGTTCGAGAAATCTTGAGCGAAAGAGATACTCCAGCCAATGAAGAGTTAGTTCTCGCCATGATTTATACTGAAACGAAGGGAAAAGAGCGGGATGTCATGCAGTCTAGTGAGTCTGCTAGTGGCGCTACCAATACTATCAAAGACGATGCTTCTAGTATTCGCCAAGGGGTTCAGACTCTAACCGATAACCTCTATTTGGCACAGAGCAAAGGAGTAGATGTCTGGACCGCCGTTCAAGCCTATAATTTTGGACCTGCCTATATCGACTTTATTGCTCAGAATGGTAAGGAAAATACTTTGGCCCTAGCCAAACGTTACTCCCGAGAAACGGTCGCTCCAATTCTTGGTAATACTACAGGGAAGACCTACACCTATATTAACCCTATTTCTATCTTTCACGGTGCCGAACTCTATGAAAATGGTGGAAATTATTACTACTCGAGACAGGTTCGCTTTAATCTCTATATTATGAAATTCTTTAATTTCTTCTAAACATCTGGTTTGACCAGGTGTTTTTCACTATAAGCTTTTTTTAAGATTGTTTTATTACCCTAGAAAGGTAAAGGAGGGAATACCCCATGAGAAAGAAATTCTTTCTAACAAGTGCTGCAATATTGTGGGCCGCAACAGCTATGACGAGCGTCCACGCAGCAACTGATGTTCAAAAAGTAATCGATGAAACCTATGTACAACCTGAATATGTTCTAGGTTCTTCTCTATCTGAAGACCAGAAAAATCAAACTCTTAGCAAACTTGGCTATGACGCATCAAAAGACACCAAAGATATCAAAACTATGACACCTGATATCTATTCGAAAATTATGAATGTTGCTAATGATGCTAGCCTACAGCTCTATTCGTCAGCTAAGATTCAAAAGCTGGGGGATAAGTCGCCTCTAGAAGTCAAGATTGAAACGCCTGAAAATATCACCAAGGTGACGCAGGATATGTACCGTAACGCTGCAGTGACACTGGGAGTGGAGCATGCCAAAATCACAGTTGCAGCACCTATTCCAGTTACAGGAGAGAGCGCCCTAGCAGGGATTTACTACTCGTTAGAGGCCAATGGTGCTAAAGTACCGCAAGCCAATAAAGACTTGGCCCAAGAGGAGCTAAAAGCCTTATCCGATATCAATGCTGAAAACAAGGACAAGTCAGGCTACGATGCCAATAAACTCAATGTCGCTTTGGCAGATATCAAGGCAGGAATCGCAAAGGCAAAAGAAGCAAAAGGCAATCTGACAGAAGAAGATGTTCGCAAAATCGTTGAAGACACACTAAAAAACTACAAACTTGATCAGGTTATAACAGGAAACCAGGTCAACATCATCATCAATTTTGCCCTTAATCTCTCAAAGAGCGACATTTTGAACAATGCTGATTTCACTAAAACCCTAAATGACCTCAAGGAAAGCATTGTCTCTCAAGCTGGAGATAGTTTTAAAAATATCAACCTCAACTTTGATGCCAATAAAGCGCTAGAAGACGGGGGCAACTTCTTTAGCTCCCTTTGGCAAGCCATTGTCAACTTTTTCAAGAGTTTTGGTGCTTAGGTCATTTCATGATATAATAGATGGTAACAGAAATGTTGCCGTCTTTTTTTGTCGGCCGATAGAAAGTGAAAAATATGCTAAAGAAAAATGATATTGTAGAAGTTGAAATTGTCGATTTGACCCATGAAGGGGCTGGAGTCGCCAAGGTAGATGGTTTGGTTTTCTTTGTAGAAAATGCTCTACCAACTGAGAAAATCCTTATGCGTGTCCTCAAAATCAATAAAAAGATTGGCTTTGGGAAAGTGGAAGAATACCTTACTTACTCTCCACATCGTAACCAAGACCTTGACCTAGCTTATCTACGCTCAGGTATTGCCGATTTGGGGCATCTTGCCTATCCAGAGCAGCTTAAGTTCAAAACCAAGCAAGTCAAAGACAGTCTCTACAAGATTGCTGGTATTGCAGATGTAGAGGTCGCTGAAACGCTCGGCATGGAACATCCAATCCAGTATCGAAACAAGGCCCAGGTGCCCGTTCGTCGAGTGAATGGTGTCTTGGAAACTGGTTTTTTCCGTAAAAATTCGCATGATCTCATGCCCCTTGAAGATTTCTTTATCCAGGATCCTGTCATTGACCAAGTCATAGTAGCCCTTCGAGATTTGCTTCGTCGTTTTGATTTAAAACCTTATGACGAAAAGGAACAGTCTGGCTTGATTCGAAATCTTGTAGTGCGACGTGGGCACTATTCAGGACAAATCATGGTCATTTTAGTAACAACTCGTCCGAAAGTTTTCCGAGTGGAGCAATTGATTGAACACCTTATCAAGCAGTTCCCAGAGATCGTGTCTGTCATGCAAAATATCAACGACCAGAATACCAATGCGATTTTTGGCAAGGAGTGGAAAACTCTTTATGGTCAAGACTATATTATCGACCAGATGTTGGGAAATGACTACCAAATCGCTGGGCCAGCTTTTTATCAAGTAAATACTGAAATGGCAGAGAAACTTTATCAAACAGCTATTGATTTTGCAGGATTAAAAGCAGATGATGTGGTGATCGACGCCTACTCAGGGATTGGAACGATTGGCCTCTCTGTTGCGAAACATGTTAAGGAAGTCTATGGAGTTGAGGTCATCCCAGAAGCAGTTGAGAATAGCCAGAAGAATGCTGCATTAAACAATATCACAAATGCCCACTATGTCTGCGACACAGCTGAAAATGCCATGAGGAATTGGCTCAAGGAAGGTATCCAACCAACCGTTATCTTGGTTGACCCACCACGCAAGGGATTGACCGAGAGCTTTATCAAAGCAAGCGCTCAAACAGGAGCAGACCGTATTGCCTATATCTCCTGCAATGTTGCAACCATGGCGCGTGATATCAAACTCTACCAAGAGTTAGGATATGAACTGAAGAAAGTCCAGCCGGTTGATTTATTTCCGCAAACGCATCATGTGGAGACGGTAGTATTGATGTCAAGGATTGAAAAATAAGAGTGTGAAAACCTCTTGATTTCAGAGTGTTTGTGGAATTTGGAATTCTATTTTATGATGCCAATAATCCTGTCAAACGCCCTAAAATCAAGGGCTTGGGAACATATCCATGAGGATAGTTGAGTGGACAGAATAGATATGGGGTAGGTTGAGTTGATAAGATTACTATTCCAAGGGTGAGTTGATATGATGATTAAATAGACTAATCACCATTGATAAATTCTAATCATATGTTGATTAGACAAGTGCAGGTAGGTGAGAAAACATGCCGAATAATTCAAACGTTTATTATATTCCCCCGAAGCCAAAAAGGGAAAAGCGTGTCGGGATTTATTGTCGTGTAAGTACAAATAGCATGGATCACCTTCAAAGCCTGACTGCTCAAATATCGCATTTGACCAGATTGATTGCCTCAATGCTGCAATGGGTTTTAGCTGACGTTTATATAGACATTGCTACAAGTAAAACAGGTTCATCCAGAAAAGAGTTCAATCAGATACTTGACAATTGCCGTTCAAGAAAGCTGGATATAGTTATAACGAAAAATATTAGTAGATTCGGCAGAGATACGGTTGAAATATTAGATGCTCTTAATCAATTAAAAACGCTTGGTGTTCATGTAATGTTTGAGCAGGAAGAATTGGATACTGAAAATACAGACAGTGACTTGATGATAGCAATTGTTGAAGCACTTGCACAAGGTGAAAACGAGTCAAGAAGTGAAAATATAAAATGGGGAATTAAGCAGCGTGCAGCACAGGGGACTTCGAAACTCTATGATAGAAAGTGTTATGGTTACAAACATGATGCTGATGGAAAGCTGGTTATTGATGAAGAACAGGCTAAAAATGTTAGGCTGATATTTGATTTATATCTCAGCGGTCAAAGTATTTTAGGCATTATCAGGGAACTCGAAAAAAGAAAGATTCTCTCTCCAACCGGAAAAGAGAAATGGTGTAAGAGAACGATTGATGTTATGCTGAGTAATGAGAAGTATACTGGTGATGTTAAACTTTTTAAATCAGGAAAAAGCGATGTTCAGTATATGGCATCAGAAAACAACCCTGCGATAATTTCAAAGGAAACTTTTGAGGCAGTGCAGATTGAGAAAGGTCGGAGGAGTAGTATTGTGAAAGAGGAAAATGGTAGTAAGAGGAAAAACGAAAAGTATAGTTCTAAAGAGAAGTAATATATAGATTATTTGGTACGGTTAAGGAGAGTTTGTATATGGCAAAACAAAAAAGCTGGAATAATTATTATGAAATCATTGATGAATTAGGAGAAGGCGGAAATGCAAAAGTCTATCGTGTAAAATGTAAAGAAGATAATGAAGAATATGCTTTAAAAGTTTTAGTTGTTGGGGGAAAAGAGAAACACAGTCGTTTTGTTAATGAAATAAACACCATAAAAGATAATTATCAAATAATAGAGGGAATTATTCCTATCTATAGATTTTCTGTTGAAGAATATTGGTATACAATGCCTATTGCAATATCTGCAGTAGATTATATACTTGAAAATAAATTAGATATTGAAGAAATTGTTAAGGGAATAATTTCTTTAAGTGAAACTTTAGAAAAGCTACATGAAAAAGATATTTGTCATCGTGATATAAAGCCTTCTAATATTTATTATTACAATAACAGATTTGCATTTGGTGATTTTGGATTAGTTGATTTTCCAAATAATACAGATGACTTTACTAAATCTGATAAAGGGCTTGGAGCAATTTTTACTATTGCACCAGAAATGAAGCGAAATCCTAAAAAAGCAGATAGTAAAAAAGCAGATGCTTTTTCGTTAGCAAAAACAATGTGGATGTTTTTAACTAATAATGAAAAAGGATTTGATGGGGTATATAATTATTTAGATCCTAGCCATAGTTTACGCTATTTGGAGCAATATAAAAACACCCATCTTGTAGAAATAGATGAACTTCTCAAAGATTCTACTGATAATAATCCAGATGTTCGTCCAACAATTGAGGAATTTAAGGAAAGATTAATTAATTGGATTGGTGTATATTCTGACATAGATAAATCTCAAGCCAGTGACTGGAATTTCCTAAATAAACAGTTATTTGGACTCAATCCTCCAGAATCATCATCATGGAGGAATATTAATAAAATTGTGGAGATTCTAAATATTATTGGTAAAACACCTGCATATAATCATATGCTTTTTCATGATAAAGGTGGATTGGACTTTTCTTTTGCAGAAATAGCAGATGAAGAGAACTGTATAAAATTGTATGATACATCAGGTTTTTGTTATATAGTAAGACCAAAAATATTATATTTTGAAGGGTTCAATGAAAATTACAGGTGGAATTATTTTCTGTTGGAATTTGACAAATTATCTCCTATTCTTAGCGCAGAAGACGATTGTGATAATGAACATTTAGTTGAGGATTATCCTGCCCATTATGTTTCGGCTCAGTATGCACAATACGGTGTTTATGATTATGAAACAGCAATTCCTTTGCCCAAAGGATTTCAAACAGTATACCGTTATATTAGGGGAAAATTCTTAATTGTATTAAAAAATGGACCGTACAATGGAATAAATGGAACATATGATGGAAGACATGGTGATTGCAGTGCTAGTGAATTTAGAAATTATATCGAATGGCTGTTAAATCTTTATTCAAAATTATATCAGTATATAAAGAGTAATGATGAGTTTAAGGGTTTACCGGATGAAGAAATAGAAGATAGAATATTAAATTTGGGAGAATTTAATAAAAATCCGTTTAAAAAAGATTTGTTTAAGGAATACGATGTATCTAATAGAAAGAAAAAATATTCAGAGCGTAAAAAAAGCAAAGATTATATAAAACAAAATTTTATGAATTGGGACTTTTGCGATATGCTCCAAATTTGTCCATTGACGAATTCCGCGACTATAAAATTTGTCTTTGAATTTTTACCTTCGGGAAATGAAATTTCTTTAGGACTATTTGAAGAAATGAATTATTATATTTGTACAGATGGACACATTAAAAAAATGAATCCATATTCAGATGAGAAATGTTTTTGTCTTTATGATAGAAAAGCAACTATTGATTTAGAATATAATCTTGAAAAAAGAGTTTCCGAAATTCTTAAACAAAATGGTTTGGCAGAGCTAGAATACGAAACATATTTTTCGGTGAGAGCAATTAGATGCGGAAAACCCATACATTTGTTTACTAAGCAGGAAATTGAGGTGGCTATGAGATATGCAGATGATAGGTTAGATAATCAGCTTGTAATTGATGAAAATGGATATGCAAAAGTAATAGAAAGAGATGAAGGTTCTTATTTATATCCAGTGAGACATGAATTATGGTGTTCAGGTAATATGTATGTAGGTAAATATTCAAGCTTATCTACATTAGAAGATGATTATATTTCATCATTGCAGGGATGGCTATTATATTTAAAAACAGGAAGACCTCAGTATATGGATTATGTACATGATAATCGTAATGAAAAAGATTTAATACAAGAAATTATGACCTATTATTAAATTTTAATATTTAGCTGATATAACATCATAATAGCCTAATTAAAAAAGAAAGGATGATAAGACAAAATAGTTACAAAAGCCTTAAACATCAAGTAATATAATAGTTGTGGATATGTTTGGAAATAGCCTAACTATTACATGTTAAGTGCGTGGTATTGATGTCAAAAGTACAAAAGTGAAAGGTTAGAAAAAACTTAAAATCAAAGAAATCTAGGAATTGAAGCATATGATTTTGATTTTAGGATTCTTCTTGTTAATGATTTATGAGAAGTCATCCAGCCAAAAATTGTAGTATGCTTGAGTTACAAAATGTAAATGGGTGTATACATTCTGCCACAGCAGCTGCACTTAATCATGAACTTGTAACAAAGTTTGCTAAAGAGTTTATGAGATTATATAATGGGATTTATTTTCAAGTAAAGAGAGATTAGAATTTGTAGTGGTGGTTTATGGAAGATAAAAAAAATTCAACTCGGAAAGTTATATTAGGAAGTTTTTTGGCGATTTCTTGCTTAGCAGTATCACAGGGGATAGCATTAGGAGTAGGTACATTTATTGCAAAAATTGGTATTCCTGTATGGATTGCAAATATTATATCAGCACTTATGTATATATCGGTTTTCCTTTTAGGGATGAAGATACTTACAAAAAGACTATTAAGAGGAAGTTTATCCATCTACAGGATAACACCAGTCAGATTGCATTTTAAATATTTCATACTTGCATTTACTATGACTGGCTTTGTTATAGCCTGCTTAATACTATCGGGAGGGATTTTTACAGCAGGAAATGGAGAACATAAATTGGAAATCATAACATCTTCCTTGTTGTTTTACGGACTAGCTACGGGCATTGTTTAGGAAAGTGTCTTTAGAGGGGTAATTCTAAGCATATTTGAGGAAAGATGGAACCGCTCGATAGCAATATTTCTACCATCAATAGTATTTGGAATTTTGCATATAGTAGGCAGTGATTTAGATCTAATTAGTATAGTTCAGTTGATAATTGCTGGTACATTGGTTGGTATATTATTCTCCCTAATTGCAATTGAGAGCAATATTATTTGGAATAGTGCAATTGTCCATGGTATCTGAAATATGGTTTTTGTTGGCAATATTATTCATTTCGGAACAAAAAGTGAGGGTGATTCTATCTATAATTTCGTATTGTCTTCAGGAAATAGATGGATTACAGGTGGCGATTTTGGATTAGAAGCATCTATTTTTGCAATTATCGCTTATACCATTTTTGCACTTTTGGTTTTTATATGGATTATGAGAAAACATAAATGATATAAATCCCAGTTTGCCGAAGTAATACCTTTTAACGATAACTTTATGATATCGTTAAAAGGTTTATAGATATGTTTCCATATACAGACAAGACTACATGGAATACTTAGTGTTCACTCGTGCTACGTGGAGTGTGTAAGTTTGCTTGTAAAAGTCTAGAATTCTTGGAATGAATCAATAATGAAAAGCCTTGATTGTAAGGCTTTTTTTGCATTTTTGTGATAAAATATAGTTAGTTATAAATCGAGAGCAACTAAGAAGCAGTAAAAATATTATTCATAAAATAATCAAGATAAGGGCGATAAAATGACAGAAATTGACAAAAAGAATTTAAAAAATTATCTTTGTTTTACATTTGGAATTACTTATATATCTTGGGGGCTTCTTGCCATATTTACACAATCTTATATTTGGGGATTAGAGACATTTATAGGAAGAATATTACATATAGTTGGTGCACTTGGACCAGCTATTGCAAGTGGCTTTTATTTAAAAAGTAATAATATAAAATTTAAACATTTTTTATTTAATAAGATAGAAAATAGTAGTATTTATTTCATTTATCATATGTTAGCAATTTTGATACTATTTTCTGTATCTTCCTTAGAATTAAACGGAGTATCCATTTATCTGATGCCATTATTCTTTATACAACTAATTTTTTTTGGTGGTGGACATGAAGAATTAGGATGGAGAGGAATATTACAACCCTTACTTGATAAAAAATATACTTATTGGCAATCTAATTTGATTATAGGATCAATTTGGGGGATTTGGCATCTGCCTTTATGGTTTATAGTTGGAGAAAGTCATCAAGGATTTCCTTTTATTTTATTTTTTATATATACATTATTTTTAAGTTTTGTTTTAGGGCTTCTTTACCGTCAAACGAAATCTGTGGGATACTGTGTATTATTTCATGCATTCGCGAATTTGTTAAATCTCTATTTTGTGTTAAAAATTAATTTTATTTTTATTATCATTTTTATTGTTTATTTAATCTATACTATATTGGCAAGTAACAGAATTAGTAAGGAAAAAATATTTTAAATTTTTGATCAGTATAACTATTATCGAAAGTAATGATTGATGTATTTAGATGATCAATGTTAGTGAATTTCAATTTGATGAGGCATCACTGCTTGTTCAAACTGATTTAACAAGTATTTATCTAGTGAAAGTCCTACAGTAAGGAGTTTAAACATGAAATTCCATGAATTTGGTGATAAAAATTTACCTCCTATTTTACTGATACATGGTGGTGGTAGTTCTTGGTGGAATTATCTTCGTCAAGCACGAATCTTGTCAAAAGAATACCGTATTATTCTACCAACTTTGAATGGCCACGGCGAGGTATATCAACTTGATTATGTTTCTACTGAAGATTCTGCTTTGGAGATTCTAGACTATATCAAAGCAAACTGTGATGGGAAATTGTTTGCAATCGGTGGTGTTTCACTTGGTGGTCAAATTGCCATGGAGCTTTTGTCTTTAGACAGTGAAATTGCTAAGAAGGCCATCATAGACGGAAGCCTCTGTATTCCTCAACCAAGGTTAGCTAAAATCAGCATCTTTCTAGTGTCTCTATTTGGTAAATTGATGTTCAATAAATTCTCTTGCAAACTTCAGTTAAGCATGATGAACAAACTCTATCCTAAACTGGCTTATCCAGAGGAAATAAAAGCTTATTATTTAGAGGATTTGCCAAGGACGCCTGTCAAAACATTGGTGACCATTTACAAAACCTATATGGGGCATTACAAGCTAAAGGATACGATTTCTGCTAGCAAGGCTCATGTTCTGTATATTTATGGTGAAAAAGAATTGAACTGTGTGAAAGAATCAGCGAAATTATTTCATCAGCTACATTCAAATACAATTTTGTGTGAAGCAAAGGGCTATAACCACGGCTATTTATCAGTTTACCTGCCTTATGAGTGGATTGATTTGGTGGTGCCATTTTTAAAGAGTGATTCATTAGAAATGTGTAACGAATCTGATATGCCATAAGGAGGAAACGGATGCTAGGGGCAATTATTGGAGATATTGTAGGTTCAGTTTACGAATGGAACAATATCAAAACGAAGGATTTTCCTTTATTACGTGAGGATTGTTTTTTCACGGATAATACGGTAAGTCCGAACCGCTGAATGTGTGAGTTTGTTAGTGAAACGTAGCTAATCCTCAAAAAAATTATTTTAAGATGAAAACTAGATTGGTTTTAAGGAGGTAAAATATTGATAGAGAGCAGACCTGAGTTTGATACAATCAAATCCTTTGATGAGTTTAATAAATACTATTGGTATCGTGATGAACTTTCACAGATATGCAAGTCATTGGGGCTTGAATATAGAGGTACAAAACGAGAACTCAATCATATTATTGAGCAGTACTTTAAGGGTATTTTGATTAAAAAATCATCAATAAAAAGGAAAAAGAAACAAGTAGAAGTCGTTACCTTATATACGCCCTTACTTGAGTGCGGATTCTCCTTTAATGCATACTTTAGAGAATATTTCTCAACTTTAACAGATGTTTCGCCCTTTAAATTTACTGCTGATATGGCTACAGCTTGGAGAAAAGTAAAAAGGGAACACGATTTGAGTTTTACAATCCAAGATATGCTAAAAGTTTATTATGGAAATTCAGATTATGCAAAGTATGACCATTCGGTTTGTCAATGGAATCAATTTTTAAAAGACTTTTGTGCAGACGAAAATAGTCGCAATTACTCGAATAAACTAAAAGTAGCTTCTATTCTTTGGAAAGAAGTTAGAAATTCAAGTAATGAAAAAATTTATTCAAAGAATCTTTTGACCGAATATGCTGATAAAGTAAAAGAGTATGAGAAGTAGAAATATCAGTTTAAACCAATAGTTAACAAGGAGGAATCTATGCTAGGAGCAATTATCGGAGACATTGTAGGTTCAGTTTACGAATGGAACAATATCAAAACGAAGGATTTTCCTTTATTTCGTGAGAATTGTTTTTTTACGGATGATACTGTCATGACCTGCGCAGTTGCTGAGGCTATTATGAATGGTGGTCACCAGGATGACTTTATTGATGCTATGAAGAAATACGGCAAGTTGTATCCCGATGCGGGCTACGGTGCTCGGTTTAGTAGTTGGATCAATAGTGACAATCGTGAGCCTTATAATAGCTTTGGAAATGGATCTGCTATGCGTGTTTCTCCATGTGCTTGGGTCATGGACTGCGGTTTTTGTGCGAGAACTGGTATGACGCCATCAACTAGAAATCTTGCACGCCTTTCTGCAGAGGTCACCCATAATCATCCGGAAGGGATCAAAGGCGCTATGGCAACAACAGATGCTATCTTTATGTGTAGATATTTCTTTGGAGGTTATTGTGGGGATTATGAGCAACCAATTAAGGATAATCCCACAGAGTGCAAAAGACGGATCAAGGATTATATAGAGAAGGAATTCGGATATGATTTATCCCAAACTTTAGATGAAATCCGTCCTAGATACCATTTCAACGAAACATGCCAGGAAACGGTTCCTCAGGCCATTATTGCATTTCTGGAAAGTACAGATTTCGAAGATGCGATAAGAAACGCCATCTCACTTGGTGGCGATAGTGATACACTGGCAGCAATTACAGGAAGTATAGCTGAGGCAGCATACGGTATTCCTGATTGGATCAAGGAAAAGGCCTATTCCTATCTAGATGAGCCATTAAAGGATGTTATTAGGAGATGGGAGCTTTACATAGCAAAAAAATGATTATGTAGCTGATTAGAAAGGTGGAGCATATGGGATTACTTGATAAGTATATAAAGAAAGATGAAAACTATAAAAAGAAAAAAGTTATAGAGGTTGTCTCAAATATCTTAACCGCTATTCATCTGAAAAAATATGAAGACATTATGAATTATGTCGACGAATCAGAGATTGATGATTTAAATGAATTCTTTGGTTATGTTGAAAAGACATTGGAATTGAATGATTTTGACACGATTGATGAGTATGGTGTGGAATGTCATTTCAATCCGCCTTACGAGTATTCTCAATTGGAGATTTATGATTATGATGACCAGACTGGGTTTGCTGTTGATTATGATTTGACTTCAAATTCTGAATTAGTAGATATGAGATTGCAAATAGAGTTTCTATATACCGATAATGGCTATACGGTAAGATTTCTTGATGTCGATCCTGGTTAGGAGAAGTTTAACAAGCAATATCCTTGGTACACTATTTATACAGGCATTTAAGATTTTCTTGAATGTCTTTTTTGCACAAGAGTAAGGTCAAAGCTTTTAAACTATCAAGTTTTCCTATCAATAGGTCAATTGTCTTTAAATGTATTTTATGAATGAATCTAAATGGTTATAGAAAGCCATTTCCAGTATGTTCATGCTATAATAGTTTTAGACTTTTTATTTTTGGAGATATAAATGAAAAAATATAAGCATTTATTATGGCTTTCTGCCTTGATCATCATACTGATATCACTATTTTCACTGAATGGGTGTAGTTTGGGTGGTGAGACCATTCCCAAAAACAGAACAAAAGAACAGTACGAATTTGAAAAAACGTTTGAACCTATGTTTAAATTTTTAGAACAAGACAAGAAAGATTTTACGGGATTAAAGGCATACACTAGTAGAATTTATATAAAAAATCAAGATGAAGTAAAAGAATACGAAGTAGATTTAGATATCACTCAAGCTGATATTAAAGGTGATTATACAATAACAATTGGCGAGGATAACAAAACTGTTCCGGTTACATATTCTAATGGGAAGTTAAATTATGGGTCGGAGGTAACTCCTTTATATGATGAAGAAAT
>NZ_AJQY01000007.1:0-53746 GCF_000296875.1 Streptococcus sp. GMD1S
ACAACAGGTTTTGGTTACGGAGATATTACCAACTGGCCCCTCTTCTCCCAATTTATCCTCCTCTTCCTCATGGGAATCGGTGGATCAGCTGGCTCAACTGCAGGTGGTCTTAAGGTGATCAGAGGACTTATCCTCTCTAAAATCGCAAAAAATCAGATTTTGTCCACCTTATCCCCTCACCGTGTTTTGACTCTACACGTCAATAAAACTGTGATTGATAAGGATACCCAGCACAAGATTCTTAAATATTTTGCTATCTATATGATGATTATTCTCTCCCTCATCTTTATCGTCAGTCTTGATAGCAATGATTTTCTAGTCGTGACCAGTGCGGTCTTCAGCTGTTTTAACAATATCGGACCTATTCTAGGTACAACCTCGAGTTTTGCCATCTTTAGTCCCATCTCTAAAATCCTACTCTCCTTTGCAATGATTGCAGGTCGTTTAGAGATATACCCAATTTTGCTACTCTTTATGAAACGTACCTGGTCTAAACGTTAATGATAATACAATTCCCCTTTTACAAGCTAGTAGAAGGGGAATTTTTTCTATTAAAAATGAGAAGACCTTTCGGCCCTCTCCTAGTCTGTTTATTTTTTAAGAGCTTCTTTGTATCGAGCAACTTCTGCTTGATTGGCCCAAACATAGTGACCTGGACGAATTTCTACCATAGATGGCTTGTCTGTCTCATAGTCATGTTGGTCAGGATCGTAAACTTTCAAGACCTTCTTGCGTTCCAAGATTGGATCTGGAATCGGTACAGCAGATAGAAGCGCTTGAGTGTATGGGTGGACAGGATTGTTAAACAACTCCTCTGTCTCCGCCACTTCGACGATAACTCCCTTATAGATAACCGCGATACGATCTGAGATAAAGCGAACAACTGACAAGTCATGGGCGATAAAGAGATAGGTCAAGCCCAACTCTTTTTGGAACTTCTTGAGCAAGTTCAAGACTTGCGCACGCACTGATACGTCCAAGGCTGAAATTGGCTCATCCGCAATAACGAAATCAGGTTCCATCACAAGAGCACGGGCAATCCCGATACGCTGGCGTTGACCACCAGAAAACTCGTGTGGGTAACGGGTCAAGTGTTCTTTCAAAAGTCCAACTTCATGAATCATCTTTTGAACTTTTTCTTTTCGATCTTCTTCATCTTTAAACAAGTGATAGTTGTAAAGACCTTCAGAGATGATATAGTCAACTGTTGCACGCTCATTCAAGCTGGCTGCAGGGTCCTGGAAAATCATCTGGATGCGACGGATCAAGTCTGATGATTCCTTATGAGATTTTTTCCCATTAATTTTATGACCATCAAAGATGATTTCACCTTTACTAGTATTATTTAGACCAATAATAGCACGACCAATGGTTGTTTTCCCACTACCAGACTCACCTACAAGAGAGAAGGTTTCTCCCTTGTTGATAAAGAAGTTGGCGTTTTTAACCGCGACAAACTTCTTACTTCCTTCACCGAAGGAAATTTCTAAATCTTTAATTTCTACTAATTTTTCAGACATTTCCTTCCTCCTAGTCTTCTAGATGAGCAAAGCCCATTTTATCACGAATCTTGTCATGCAAATCTGCAATGACTCCAGGTTTTTCAACTTTAGGAGCATTCTCATGAAGCAACCAAGTCTTAGCCCAGTGGGTATCCGTGACTGAAAACTGAGGTGCTTTCTGTTCAAAGTCAATTTGCATAGCATAATCTGAACGAAGGGCAAAGGCATCACCTTTCAACTCAGTATAAAGAGACGGTGGTGTTCCTGGGATAGAGTACAATTCCCCTTTATCGTCAGCAAGCTGAGGCAAGCTAGACAAGAGACTCCAAGTATATGGATGACGTGGGTCGTAGAAGACTTCCTCAACAGTTCCGTATTCTACAATTTCACCAGCATACATAACCGCTACCTTATCGGCAATACTTGCTACCACACCAAGGTCATGGGTGATAAAGATAATGGTAAAGTGGTACTCATTTTGCAAGGTTTTAAGCAAATCAATGATTTGCGCTTGAATGGTAACGTCAAGGGCCGTTGTTGGCTCGTCACAGATCAAGATATCTGGACGACAGGCAAGGGCAATCGCAATAACGATACGTTGGCGCATCCCTCCAGAATATTGGAAAGGATACTCATCAAAACGTTTTTCAGCGTCTGGAATTCCGACCTTATTCATATAGTCGATTGCCATCTCTTTGGCTTCCTTAGCTGTTTTCCCTTGGTGTTTAACGATAACTTCAGTGATTTGGCTACCGATTGTATTGATTGGGTCCAAACTTGTCATAGGGTCTTGGAAGATAGTCGCAATTTTAGCACCACGAATCTTCTCCCATTCCTTGTTAGAAGTAAGAGCGGTCAAGTCTTGTCCACGATAGTCGATGCTTCCTTGGGCAATACGTCCATTGTCTTCTAACATCCCTGTAAAGGTTTTTGTTAAAACAGATTTACCAGAACCGGACTCACCTACCAAGGCAAGAACTTCCCCTTCAATCAGGTCCAGAGAAACTCCTCGGATAGCTGTCAGAACTTTGTCACGAACGTCAAATTCCACGACAATATCACGAGCAGTCAAAATTACATTATTTTCTTTTGTCATGTCTACTCCTATCTATGTGTACGTGGATCACTAGCATCCGCTAGGTTTTGACCAACAACGAAGAGAGATAGGGACACCAAGATCAAGGTTGTCAACGGAATCCAGAATAAGTAAGCGTTGGTCGTAACGTTTTGTGAGTAATCTGAGATCAAACGTCCCAAACTTGGCACTGTTACAGGCAATCCCAATCCAAAGAAGGAAAGGAAGGCTTCATAAGAGATGAAGCTTGGCAACATCAAGGTCATCGTAGAAACAATAACGGATACCAATTGTGGCATGATATTTTTAACGATGATTTTAAAGGTTGGTGTCCCAAGTGTTTGAGAAGCAAGGTTGTATTCCAAGTCACGGTAACGCATGATTTGGATACGAATCATATAAGCAATCCCAATCCAAGTTGTCACACTCATGGCAAAAATCAAATTCCAGAAACCAGCACCAATTGAGTAAGTCAAGACAATGACAATCAAGAGAGACGGAATGTTTGAAATAATGTTATAAACTTCCATCATGACGCGGTCAACGGATTTTGAAATTCCCCAAATTCCACCAACAATAACCCCGATCACAAGGTTGATAAAAGTGGCAATTACAGAGATAAGAATTGAATTACGCGCACCAAACCAAACCCCGTCAAACAAGGATTTACCATTGCTATCTGTACCAAACCAATGTTCAGCATTGGGCTTGATAAAACGAGCAGAGAAGTCATTGACCTTACTTACATCGTTGAAGTCAAAATCTGAGAACATTGGGTAAATAAAGCTCATCAAGATAATGGCAACCAAAATCCCCAACATAAGGACTGTTGATTTTTTCTTTAGAAATTGTCTAAATACAGAACCCCAGTATGAATAGGCAGGGGCGTCAATTGTTTCAGAGGCAAAATCGTCACGTTTTACGAACTGAAATTTTTCTTTTCCGATTGTTGACATTATTTGCCTCCTTTCTCTGTCAATTTAATACGTGGATCAAGCATGGTCATCCAGATATCCCCTACAAAGAGTGAGAAGATAGAAATACATGTGAAGATGAAGACAAGACCAACTACCATTGAGTTGTTTGATGCCTTAACAGAGTCAATCAACATTTTACCCATACCTGGGAAAGCGAAGACCGTTTCTGTCAATGTTGCACCACCGATAACCCCGATTACGGCACCAGGAATACCTGAAACCAAAGGAACCATGGCATTTTTAAAGATGTGTTTATTTGAAATTTCTTTTTCAGACAAACCTTTTGCACGAGCAAAACGAACGAAGTCCTGAGATTGCAAGTCGATCATGTAACGACGAATCCAGATAGCTGTACTTGGTGCACCCAGCAAACCTAGAATGACTGCTGGCAAGACATATGAACGCCAGTCCCCAGCTCCCAAGATAGGAAATGAATCTGGCAGACCGATAGATGATCCAATCAAGCGCACGATATAAACCAAGGCAATCGTTGGAAGGGCAAGCAAGAAGGTTAGAGCACCTGTCGAGAAGCTATCAATCCAAGTATTCTTGTGACGAGCCATGGCAGATCCAAGTGGAATCGCAATCGCATACGAAATAATCAAACCAATCAAACCAGCAACCGCTGAGCTTGCGATCATTGATGGGTATTGATAATTGCTTTCTGTAGCTGTATATGGATCGTCTTTACCATAGTTGGCTACTTCACGCGCATCTGCTTGACTTGGAGATTTGTAGGTACGAGAGTAAATATCTACAGATGAAGTCTTTTTACCTGTAGGGAATTGAACTTCTGATGTCTTAGTTTGTCCCTGACCTTGTGTGATAACTTGAAGCACTGGTGTGTTTGCATAAGTTGGGTAAGAGTCACCCAAGTTAATGTTCACAAAGTTTTGGTGTACAAATGGGAATTGATTGTTGAAATACAAAAGGTATTTATGTTTTGTACCTGAACCAACCAATGACCAACCGATAGCAGGGTCATTTTCAAAACGAAGATAACGTTGCAAGTTTGGATTTTCAGGGTCTTGAATCTTGTTTGGATGATCAATATCAATCAAGTTGGAATAGAATTTGAAAACACGTTCAAAAATTGGAATTTCACGCGTAGCATAGAATTGACCACTTTCTGAGAACACACCAAGTGTCCAACCATTTCCTAGTTGGTTGATGTATTTTTCGTAGATTGCCTTGTTGGTATCATTGGCATCTACTGTTACAGATGAGTCTATCGTGCTAGCTTTTTCTTGCAACTCCTTGGTATCGTAGTACTCGATATAGCCCATCCGCTCATAAACGGTATTTTCATAATTATCCCGCTTGTCCGGCGTCGTTGCAATCTTGTTATAGTTGGTATCCTGCTTGAAAATCAATTTTCGAGGAACCATCGTATAGATAATTGTGTAGGTCAATGTTGTCACCAAGAAAATAGACAACAATGAACGCAATACACGCATAAAAATATATTTCTTCATATCGTTTCCTTTTAAAATCCCAAAAGAACCTTCTCCTCATGGAGAGAAAGTTCTCTTGAGAGTTATTTATTTAACGTGATTTGTCAATTCTTTTTGAACTTTTTCGTTTGATTCTTTTTTCTCTTTGAGCCATTTTTCACGAGCTTGTTCATAGTCAGCTTTTGTTACAACCTTGTCTTGTAACTGAATATACTTGAAGTATACGTCTGAGCCCTTATCTCCAGATTGACTGTAAGATGCAGAGAATGGGACAACACGAGAAATGATTGGTGCAGCACCACTTGATGACATAGCTGGCAAGAAGAGTGAACTATCTGTCAACCAAGCTTGGGCAGCCGCGTATTTTTCATAACGAACATTCAAGTCACTTGTTTCTTTTCCTGCTTCATCAACCAACTTATCGTATTCTTTCAAACCAACTTGAGCTGCTGCAGCATTATCTGCACCTTCATAACCCATGTATGTTTTAGTTTGTTCAGCATTCGTTGTCTTCAAGATATCAAGGTAAGTTGATGGATCTTCATAGTCTGGGTTCCATCCAACAGCACCTGAGAGATCCCAATCTTCTGCCGCAGCGCTTGCTGCATAGTATGTAATATTCTGTAGTTCATCTGTAGTGATTTGTTGGATATCGATGACTACGTTTTCTTCTCCAAGTACTGTCTCAACGGATTGTTTGAAGGATTGAATACGTGCGATATAGTTTTTAGATGTTTGGTCTACTGGGATATCCAAGTGGATAGGGAATTTCACACCTTCTGCTTCCAATGCTGTTTTAGCTTTCGCAAATTCTGCTTTGGCTTTATCGGCGTTGAAAAGTCCATCTTGACCATCCGCAAAGCTTACATTCTTCCATTCATCACCGTAAGCAGCCATCTTTTCAGTTACCAAGTCACCGAAAGTTTTTTCGCCTGCAGAGACAAAGTCTGGTTTCACAAAGAGGTTACGAACTGCAAGAGGAGCGCCTTCCTTACCATTAATTTGTGCTGAGTACGAAGTACGGTCAAAGGCAAAGTTCAAAGCCTGACGGAAGTCCTTGTTAAGAAGGGCTTTCTTAGTAGAAGTCTTCTCTTCATCAGTTGTCTTAGAAGTGTATTTGTATCCTTGACGGTCAATGTTCACACCCAAACCACCGATACCAGGTCCTGATGGATTGTAGTAGATATTGTCCTTGTAGGTCTCTTCAACTTTAGAGTAGTTCGAACTTGTAGGGAAAAGGCGAGCATAGCTATAAGCTCCACTTGTAAAGTTACGTTCAATTGATTCTTGATCAGAACCATCATAGTAAGCAAGTGTTACTTTATCAAGATGAACATTGTCTTTGTCCCAATAGTTTTCATTCTTCACAAATTCGATAGATGACTTAGCAGTCAAACCTCTCAGCAAGAATGGTCCATTGTAAAGCAATGATGTAGGGTCAGTCGCTTTACCAAAATCAGATCCTTTTGATTTTTCAAATTCTTCGTTCAATGGCCAGAAGATTGAGTAGGCCAGCTTAGAGTTCCAGTATGGTTCTGGTTTGTTCAAAGTGTATTCAAGGGTATAATCATCAACTGCTTTTACACCGACTGAAGCAAAATCTTTATTGTTTCCAGCTATATAGTCAGCTAGACCTTTAACTGAATCTTCTGCTAGATACTTAGCTGCTGATTTATTGTCAGCTGCGTGTTTCAAACCATTTACAAAGTCTTTGGCTGTTACTTCAGCATACTCTTCGCCATCAGATGTCATCCATTTGACACCTTTACGAATCTTGTAGGTATAAGTCAAACCATCTTTTGAAACGGACCAGTCTTCTGCAACTGCAGGAACTAAATTCCCATACTTGTCGTTTGTGAAAAGACCGTCGATACCATTTGAAGTGGCGACCTTAGTACTTTGTTTCCCTGAAATGAGGTAATCCAACGTTTCTGGGTCAGCTGTATAAACATAACCATAATTTTTTGGCGCTGTTGAATCAGATGATTTTGAAGAACCGCAAGCAGCTAGTACTCCTGCTGCTAATAAAGCAACACCTGCTGCAACAAATACTCTACTTTTTTTCATGTTTTTAACTCCTCTTGAAAAATTTAGGCTTATTGGAAATTATAACATATATTTTTTAAAAAGTAAACGAATTTTCAGAATATTTAGGCGCATTTCCTCAAAAAACTTCTATTTGTCAAAATTCTTGCATTCTTTGTTTGTTTCTGCAAGAAATACTTTCTAGTCTGATCTTCTTCAGAAGAGGATTTTTAAAAGCTTTTTCTCACTTCTTCGATCATCATCTGTTTTCTTAAATTGGATTTTAGAATAAGAAACTATTGACGGGAAATGATTTTCAAGGTATAATAATAAACGTTGAGGCGGTATAGCCAAGTGGTAAGGCACGGCTCTGCAAAAGCTTGATCGTCGGTTCAAATCCGTCTACCGCCTTTCAGTACCTGAATTAACAGGAATTAACCGAATGAAAAGCCCGAAAAACGGGCTTTTTTTATTTTTTCTTCAGATAAATACGGATAACTTCGAAAAACTTTTGGGGCGGATTTGGGGAAATATAAAGCAGTGACTCAAGTCACTGCTTTATTCTGTTTCTTCTTCAGGTTCTAGTTCTGTGATTTGAACTTTTACCTTGGTAACACGTCCATTTTTCACCTTATCATTGGTCAGGACAATTTGTTTGTTTTGACTGACCAGTTCATAACTGATTTTCTCAGTTGTTGGAATCGTTCCAACACCCGTCAAATAATAACCGGCGATGGTATCCACATCATCGCTTTCTAGTTCGACACCAAAGTAGTTATTGAAGTCGTTAAGATTCATGGTTCCCTGTGCAATATAGGTGTCCTCACCGATTTGATGGACTTCGATTTCTGCCCTATCGGTCTCGTCATCAATCTCACCGACAATCTCTTCTAAAAGATCTTCCAGAGTTACCAAACCAGCCATACCACCATATTCATCGAGCAAAATGGCCATTTGTCTTTGGGTATTTCGCAATTCTTTTAGCAAGTCATCCACAAAAATAGTTTCAGGAACAAAGAGTGGATCTTGTAAGATCTTCTTCCAGACAATATTTTCAAAGCCATCTGCATAGGCAGCGTTTAGCAAACGCTTGGTATGAATCAAACCAATCACATTGTCCTTATCCCCATCATAAACAGGGATACGTGAGAAATTTTGCTTTAGAATACTTTGGATAATGGTTTGACTATCATCCTGAATATCCACCATAAAGGCATCTGTCCGAGGAACCATGACTTCTCTCGCCATCAGCTCATCTAGAGAGAAGATCCCTTGTAACATCTCGATTTCGTCTGCATCCAAAGTTTCCTCACTTTTGGTCAACATGTACTCAATTTCATCTCGAGTCATTTTTTCATCCGCATCATCAAAGGTCATTGGCGTTAAACGACTCAAGAGATTGGTTGAAGCAGATAACAACCAGACAAAGGGACTGACAATTTTCCCCAAGCCAATAATGACTGGTGCGGTTCGGATGGCCAAGGTATCTTTCAGATTTAGAGCGATTCTCTTGGGATAGAGTTCCCCAAAAACAATAGAAATATAGGTCAAAAACGCTAAAGATAGAAAACTTGCAATAGCGTAAGCTGTTTCACTATTTCCTATCCAAGATGCGATTTCGCGTCCTAGAGTGTCTGCTAAACTAGCCCCTGACAAGATGGTAATTAACGTGATACCAACTTGAATTGTTGATAAAAAGTGGTTAGGATTTTCAAGTACCTTTAACAAACGAATGTAACGTTTGTCTCCCTCTTCTGCCTTTTGTTCCACTCGGGAACGGTTTAGTGACACCATCGCCATTTCAGTGGCTGAGAAAAAAGCATTTAACAAGGTCAAGATAAATAACAATACAAACTGTAGCAACAAATTCTGACTGCTCGGGTCTTCCATAGTCCTTCTCCTAAAATAGTATCTTGTGTTCCATTATATCATAAAATCGATCAGGATTCACATTATTTTTCATTTAAAGAACAACTCCCCTGCCTCTAGAAGACAAAGGAGCTGTTTTTTTATTGTATCTATTGTTTCTAATCCGTCACTGTTACTTGACCCGTTTGGTAATCAAGCTGGATTCCCTTTTGAACATTTGGAATCAGGACGTTGAATTCCAATTCGCCATCCGAAGACTTGGCTTCAATTTGTGAAGCCGATGGAACTAGGTCCTCATTTGTAGCATAGTGGAGAGTTACCCGATAACGGACTCTCTTATTCTGGTCCAAGGCTTTTCTGACCAAACTCTCATAGTAGTTCTGCCCTGTCGAATCTTCAGCCTGAGCCTGGTTGGCCCAAGCTGTCTGAACTGCAATGTTCTTGGGATTGCTGGTAGAAGCATCAAAGCCATCTAACCCACCTATCAAGGCATAACCCAATAAGTGCCCCCTATCTACTGCGTGTGTATAGGCTCCCTTTAGATTCTTGACCTGATGCCATCCTGGTGGCGTCCAGGAGGTTGAGCCGTTGCCTGTTTCTTCACGGTTCTTATACTGCCGAGTCGCTTTGGATAAGATGGCATTGGCAACAGTCGGGACTGTTTCTTTTCCAACTATCTTTGTCTTATTATCCGCATAGGGTTTGCTAGAAACCTTGGCATCTAGATTGGTTTTATTGCCATTGACAATGAAGGCCCCTGCTCCATTCCACTCGAGCCCCCCCTTGATTTGATTTTTGATTGACTCAGTTAAGACACTTTCAGCTAGCTCCTGACTGGGTGCTTCTGAAGCTTGTTTTTTCTGACTAACCTTGGTTCTAGGGCTATTTGGTACTGACTGCATCTGCTTGATGTAGTAGCTTCCAGCAGCCAAGAGTAAGAATAGAAGTAATCCTATCAGAGCTTGTCTTGTTTTTTTGTCCATTTTTCTCCTTATTTCTTTAGAAAAAGACTGGTCTCCCAGTCTAATTTCCTGTAAATTTGCTAATCAATTCCTGCCACTTTGCTGGAGACAAGATAGCCCATGGATCCTGTCCCTTTCCTAGGATTCCATAGCCTACCATCAAGCCGATTCCTAAAGCCAGAAAGCCTAGCAATAGTACGATAAAAATCAGCAATAAACGACGGAGTACATAGCGTAAGTTTTTATTCTTCTTCATCATTTGCCTCGATTCGCTGAATCTTCGCTCCTAACTGAGCTAGCTTCTCATGGAAGCGGTAATAACCTCTATCAAGGTGGACTAGTTTACCGACAACTGTTTCTCCTTGCGCCACCAAACCTGTCAAAATCAAAGCAGCACTAGCGCGAAGGTCCGTTGATAAAACTTCTGCCCCCTGTAAAGCCTGCCCCCCTACAATACGAGCTGTGTCACGGATAATCTCTGAATGCAAGCCCATACGGCGCATTTCCTCCAAGTGTTGGAAGCGATTCTCAAACACCGTTTCCACCATGGTGGATTCCCCTTTTGCGACTGTCATCAGAGCTGTAAATTGTGCCTGCATATCTGTTGGAAATCCTGGATGTGGCAAGGTTTTTACATGAACAGCCTTGAGATTTTCAAGTTGAGAACGAACACGAATACCCTCAGATTCCTCTGTCACTTCAACACCCATTTCAAGTAGTTTTGAGATTAAGGGGCGATTGTGTTCCCAGACTGCATCACGAACGAGAACATCCCCACCTGTCATAGCTGCAGCCACCATAAAGGTTCCGGCTTCGATACGGTCCTGTACGACACTGTGAGTCGTACCATGGAGTTCCTCGACACCAGTTACTGTGATTGTTTCAGTACCAGCTCCCTTGACCTTGGCTCCCATTTCATTAAGGAGAATAGCGAGGTCAACAATTTCCGGCTCACGCGCAGCATTTTCAATGACCGTCACACCATCAGCTAGAGTCGCTGCCATCATCAGGTTTTGTGTTGCACCAACACTAGGAAAGTCCATGTAGATATGAGCGCCATGCAGGCGTTCTGCCTTAGCTTCGATGTAACCAGCTGTCTGGGTGATCTTTGCCCCCATAGCTTCCAAACCTTTGAGGTGGAGGTCGATTGGACGACTCCCGATGGTACATCCCCCTGGCATAGAAACTTTGGCATGTCCTACACGAGCAAGGATTGGCCCCAAGACAACGATCGATGCGCGCATCTTGCTGACATACTTGTATGGAGCTTCCTCCGTGATATCACCAGTCGCATCAACCTCGACAACATGAGCTTCCTCATCAAAGTCCACCTTGGCATTCAGACCACGAACTACTTGATTCATGGTGAAAACATCTGACAAGATTGGGACGTTCTGCAAGACTGTCTTCCCCTTGCTTGCTAGAATAGTCGCTGCCAACAAAGGTAAGACTGCATTCTTTGCTCCCTCGATCGTTACACTCCCGACCAGACGATTATCTCCGCCTTGAACCACAATTTTTTCCATAGTTGTTTCCTTTACTTTTGATTTTATAATAGTCCTCTAAGCGCTTCTTGCCACAGTTGGTACAAACTGATAAAGAATGAACTCAAGATGTACCCCATTACCATACTAAAGAAGCCTACCAACAAACGAACCTTTTTTGTGTTAGTAGCGGTTACTTTTAAAACCTTTTCCCATCTCACAAGATCCTTCAAAAGGTAAAAACTCAAATAAATAAAGAGTATATGACTACTTAGAGTGAATAATAATTGAACCATTTGACTATTATACCATCTTATCCGCTTGCGCGCTAGTTTTCAATTTTTCTACGAATTAGGGATTGTTTTTAAGGTAATCAATCGCATCCTGCAAGGTCTTAACGGGAACGATTTTCATCTCTGTTTTGATCGTTTTAGCAGCTTCTAGGGCTGTTTCATAGTTGCTTTTCGAATTGGGATCTGCTTTTTTTGCTTCCTCAGTGACTGGATTGTCAGGAGCAAAAAAGATGTTGGCTCCCTGACGAGAGGCTGCAACTACTTTTTTGTCAATTCCACCGATGTCGCCAACATTTCCATCGCGATCAATGGTTCCCGTTCCCGCAACGACGCGACCATTACGAAGTCCTGGATCTGCTATCTGGGTGTAAATAGCTAGGCTAAACATGAGACCGGCGCTTGGCCCGCCGATACCAGCTGTTGAAAAGCGAATGGGAACATCACTGGTCACTTCCGTACGGTCAATCAAACCAATCCCAATCCCGTTTTTCCCGTTTTCGAGAGTGATAATTTTACCTTCAGCAGACTTGACTTTTCCGTCTTCTTCATAGGTTACCTTGACCGTATCCCCTAATTGTTGAGAATTAACATAGTCGACCAAGTCTTTTGAACTATCAAATGTTTTGTCATTAACAGCCGTCACGGTGTCTGCAATGTTCAGAATGCCCTTAAAAGTTGAATTGTCCGTCACAGTTAAGACATAAACTCCCAGGTACTTGAGTTCGATATCCTTGCCAGCCGTCTTCAGTCCTTGATACTTGGCCATGTTTTGAGAAGTTTGCATGTAGAACTGATTGATCCGCATAAATTCCGCATCCGTAGAGCCACCCGTAGTCTCCTTGGCACTTCTAATATCCGTGAAAGGTGTTAACCAAGCATAGACAAGATGCGACAGGGTTGCGTGTCGAATGCCGACTGTTACAAACTGGTAAGCTCCTGCTTCTGTGTCTTCTGTTTCATTGACTTTCAAAACGCGACGAATATCTTCCGCTCCACCTGGAACTTCTATGTAGTATGGTAAAGGTACTACAAAGGCTAAAAAAGTCAATACTAGTGCTAGGATGACATATAAGGGCCATCTAGTTTTTTTCTTCATGTTCTAATTCCTCCACAACACTGTTTGGGACATATTGCTGAATCTCCTGACCAAACTTCAGAAGTTCTCTCACGGCCGAAGAGCTAATATAAAGATGCTCTGGGCGACTATATAGGTAAATGGTTTCGATTTCTGGAGCCAGTTGATGATTGTAGTAGTCAAAACTAGCCTCATATTGCAAGTCGGTGGCATTTCGCAAGCCACGGACAAGGGTTTTGGCCCCCAGTCTCCTTGCAACATCGACGACTAATTGGTCGTGAGAAGCCAGGACCTCTACATTATCTAAATGCGCCACAGATTTTTCGACTGCTCGTTTGCGATTTTCAACAGGGAGAAAACCTTGTTTATGGGGATTGTAGAAAACCCCGACATAGAGCTTATTAAAGAGTTTGCTGGCACGTTCAATGATATCCAGATGTCCATTTGTCATCGGATCAAATGATCCTGTAAATAATCCAATTTTATCTGACATAGACTGTCACCTTACTAATCCCATATATTTTTTCCTTCCAGATGCCTAAGCAGGCGATTTCTTCTGGAAGTTCCACAGACTTATCGGTTTCGCAGACAACCATGACCTCTTCGGAGAAAAGGTTTCTTTCTGCCATTTTTTCGATATCTGCAACGATTTGTTCCTTGGCATAGGGCGGGTCCAAAAAGACCAGGTCAAAGGGACCTTTCACTTGCTCCAAGGCCCGTTCAGCCTCCATCTTTAAGAGCTGAAATTTGGAAACTTCCTTGGTCATTTGGATATTTTCAGCGATGATAGCTTGTGCCTTTCGATCCCGTTCCACTAAGACAGCATGAGACATCCCTCTTGACACAGCTTCAATAGACAGACCACCACTGCCAGCATAGAGATCCAAGACACGACCACCCTCAAAATAGGGACCTATCATGTTAAAGATAGCTCCACGCACCTTATCTGATGTCGGCCTCGTCGTCTTGCCTTCTAGCGTCTTGAGGGGACGCCCTCCGTAGATTCCTGATACGATTTTCATACCGTTTATTATACCAAATTATAGGCAAAAAGAGAAAGAAAACCGAACCTTGCGGTTCGATTCTCTACAAAATATTTTCGTAAGTATCGCGAACTTCTTGAGGCCAAACACTGGTCTGAACCTCTCCGATGTGTTTCTTACGAAGAAGGAACATGGCCATCCGAGACTGTCCGATACCTCCACCAATTGTCAGTGGGAAAAGGCCGTTAAGCAGAGCTTTATGCCATTCCAGCTCAAGACGATCTTCGTCTCCTGTAAGAGCCACTTGGCGACGAAGGGTATCCTCATCTACCCGAATCCCCATTGATGAAAGTTCAAAGGCACAACCAAGAGATTCGTTCCAAACGAGAATATCGCCATTCAACCCCTTGTAGCCATTTTCAGACTCTGTTGTCCAGTCATCGTAGTCAGGTGCGCGGCCGTCATGAGGTTTGCCATCAGGCAACTCGCCACCGATACCAATCAAGAAGACTGCACCAAACTCTTTACAGATCGCATTTTCACGCTCTTTTGGTGTCAAGTCTGGGTAACGTTCTACCAACTCTTCTGTATGGATAAAGGTGATTTGTTTTGGCAAGATCGATTCGATATCATAGCGAGCTTCTACTGCTAGCTCTGTCAGACGAATAGCCTTGTAAATCTTTTCAACAGTTTCTTTGAGATAGGCGATATTGCGTTGACCATTTGGGATAACCTTCTCCCAATCCCACTGGTCCACATAAACAGAGTGAGTCGCATCGAGCGAATCTTCGTCTGGACGAAGGGCCTTCATATGAACAAACAGACCTTCACCTTCACCAAAACCAAAGCGAGCTAAGGTGTGGCGTTTCCATTTGGCAAGTGAGTGAACGACTTCATAGGTTTCATCTGGAATCTGCAAAACCTTGACAGATACTGGATTTTCGACACCTGACAGGTTGTCCTGCATCCCATCTCCGACCTTGCTCAAGATAGGACCTTGAACTTCAACAACTTCTAACTTATCTTTCAAATACTGGGTAAAAGTGTTTTTGACAAAGGAAATTTCTTCTTGTTGATGAATAAAACTTTTCTTCATAAACAGCTCCTCAAAAATTAGTTAAAAGCATTATACACCTATTTCCAAGAAAAGAAAAGAGTAAATAAGAAAAAGTCAGTGCTCTTTTGAACACTGACTCTGACATTCATTAATCGTTTCGACCAAAGATACGTAAGATGCTAAGGAAGAGGTTGATAAAGTCTAGATAGATGCTGAGCGCCATCGAGATGACCCAACCTGTCGCTACTTGTCCTCGCGACTGCTCGTAAACATAGCGAATCTTTTGGTTGTCCCAAGCAATCAAACCTGAGAAGACCAAGACCATGGCAATACTAATCATGTAGTCAAAGAAACTATTGGCTAAAAATAGATTCACAACCATGGCAATGATGAGACCAACAAGCGCTGCCATCAAAGCTCGTCCCATTCCACTCAAATCTTTCTTAGTGAAAATTCCGATTGCCGCCATGACAAAGAAGAGAAGGGCGCTGGATACAAAGGCTGATAAGACGGTCCCAGGTGTATAGAAGGCTACGACAAAACTGAGCGTAAATCCATTTAAAACAGAATAAACTAAAAATACTGGGAGAGCTGCTGGGCTATTTTTTGCAGCCATGCTACTTGCAACAAAGACTAGAGCAAGTTCTGCAAAAGTTGCAATCATCAACCAGAGACGGCCATGCATTAAAAAGTAGACCAATTGGGCCTGAAAGACTGTCAACATCAAAGCTGACACGAGAGCCGATAGACCAATCCCAAGTCCTACAAAAGCATAGACCTTAGCGTAAAATTGATTGAGACCTGAACGTTCTTGAATAATCGTTTGATTCATTCTGATTCTCCTTTTTCTATAAATATGTCTTGATTATAACAAAGATTTTATAAATTAGCTGAAATAAAACATCAAAATGCCTGCTGCAACTGCTACGTTGAGACTTTCTGCTCGGCCTTTCATGCCAATGTGAACCAGCTGATCAGCACTCTCAGCCATAACAGAACTAATCCCCTGTCCTTCATTTCCCATGACTAAAGCAAAGTTTTCTAAGGGAGAAAGCTCACGATAGTCCTTGGATTCTTTGGATAAGGTCGTTGCTAGAATGGACAAATTGCTCTTCTTTGCCTCTTCTACAAAGGAAGCAAGAGACATCCGATAGATGGGCAAATGAAAATGACTTCCTTGCATGGATCGCAGGGTCTTGAGACTGTAGATATCTGCTGACTTGTCTGAGACAATAACCCCTGTAAAACCTGCAGCATCCGCAGTCCGAATCATGGTACCTACGTTCCCAGGATCTTGGACATCTTCTAAAAATAAAAACTTTCCCCGACGAAGATCGGGCAGACCCACTTCTTCTTTTTGAATCACTGCAACAATCCCTTGAGGAGTTTGCGTATCTGCCAAATCCAGCAAAATCTCCTCTGAAACCCAGATAGTTTGAGGAAAAGCAGCTAGCTGATCTCGGTAACTTTCTAGGGCAAAGACCTTTTCAATCGTCACTCCTGCTTGAACAGCTTCTTCAAACAAGTGCCAGCCCTCAATCAAATAAGCAGACTTTCGATATTTTTTTTGATGTAATTTCTTGGCATTTTTTACCACAGAATTGGCTTTTGAGGTTATAATAGTCATAGAAATATTATAACACAATCAAAGGGGTTTGGTATGCAAAAGGTTAGAATGATTGCCCAAGGCAGGGTGCAGGGTGTTGGTTTTCGCTGGGGTGTTTGTACTTTAGCTCTTGAAATCGGTGGCATCACTGGTCGTGTCTGGAATAACGACGATGGCACAGTGGAAATTCTTGCTCAGGCAGACTCCTCTGCCACTATGGCAAAATTTATCCAAGAAATCCGAAAAGGTCCGACACCTTTTTCAAAAGTTACCTATCTAGATGTACAAATGAGCAACTTTTCATCCTATTCGGACTTCAAAGTCGCAAATTAGGTCTCTAGAACTATTGTATATTTTACAAAAAAACAGTAGAATAGAAAGGTATAATTTTTAAAGAAGGAATGAAAACATTGAAATCTATTAAACGTTTTGCCCTCTCTGCTATGGGAGTGGCTTTGCTACTCGTCTTGACAGGCTGTGTCCAAGTAGACAAAGCAACAGGACAACCCACAGGATTGATTTGGAATACCATCGGAGCACCTATGGCTGAAGCTATCAAGTACTTCGCTACTGATAAAGGTCTAGGCTTTGGTGTGGCTATCATTATCGTAACCATTATCGTACGTTTGATTATCTTGCCACTTGGTATCTACCAATCATGGAAGGCAACGCTTCACTCTGAAAAGATGAATGCCCTCAAACATGTCCTTGAGCCACATCAAACACGCCTCAAAGAAGCAACAACTCAGGAAGAAAAACTAGAAGCGCAACAAGCTCTCTGGGATGCTCAGAAAGAACATGGCATCAGTGTGTTCGGTGGAGTAGGATGTTTCCCTATCCTCATTCAAATGCCTTTCTTCTCTGCTATCTACTTTGCAGCCCAATACACTGATGGAGTAGCTAGCTCTACCTTCTTGGGTATCGATCTTGGTTCACCAAGTCTGCTCCTTGTCGCTTTCGCTGGTATCCTCTACTATCTCCAATCACTCCTCTCACTTCATGGAGTAGAAGACGAGATGCAAAGAGATCAACTAAAAAGAATGATTTACGTGAGTCCACTCATGATTGTCGTCTTCTCCCTCTTCGCACCAGCCAGTGTGACGCTTTACTGGGTTGTCGGTGGTTTCATGATGATTCTCCAACAGTTCATCGTTAACTATGTTGTTCGTCCAAAACTTCGCAAAAAAGTTCGTGAAGAATTTGCCAAGAATCCACCAAAAGCAAGTTCATTTTCAACTGGAGGCGGACGCAAAGATGTCACTCCAAACCAAGCAACTGCGATCATGACCAATAAGAAACATAAAAAACGCAATGCTGGTAAACAACATTCTAAAAAATAAGAAAAAGCTTAGCTGAAAGGCTAAGTCTTTTTGCATCACAAAAGCCCGATGTCTCCATCAGGCTTCTTTTTTATCCATGAACACGTTTCATGTAGTCTTGGTAGCTTTCTGTATCCATCAATTCCTTGGCATTCTTGACACGGTCTGCTGTTGGAGGTTTAACCCCTTCGAGCGAATAAGGAATTCCAAGTTCACGCCACTTGAACTCACCCATCGTGTGATAAGGTAGAATTTCAAACTTGTCAACATTTTTAAGGGTCTTGACAAACTTACCGAGTTCGATCAAGTCCTCATCTCTGTCCGTCAAACCTGGAACCAGCACGTGGCGAATCCAAACAGGCTTCCCAATATCTGATAGGTACTGGGCACAAGCCAAGATGTTTTTATTGGTTTGACTTGTGACAATCTTGTGCTGTTCTTCGTTGATTTCCTTGATATCTAGGAGAACCAAGTCTGTCACCGCCATGAGTTTATTAAACTTTTCGAGATAACGCGGTTTATTACGGAATGGAAGGGCACAGGTATCCAAGGTACAGTGGATTCCTTTTTCTTTGGCCTTGGTAAAGAGGGCAATTAGGAAATCAATCTGTAAGAGGGCTTCTCCACCACTAACAGTGATTCCTCCCTTGTCTCCCCAGAAACCACGGTAGCGAAGGGCTTCTGCCAAGACATCGTCTACTGTCCGTTCGCGTGATTTATTGGTCTCCATAGCCCATGTATCAGGGTTATGACAGTACTGGCAACGCATGTGACAACCCTGCAAAAAGACAATGAAACGAATCCCAGGGCCATCTACCGCCCCAAAACTCTCTGTCGAATGCACCATTCCTGTCACTTGTCCATAGTCAATTGTTTCTTCAGACATATCGTCACCTTCCTTGAAACCGTTTTATAGTTTTATTATATCACGAGTAAGATGAAAAACAAGGTTTTTTGTCTATTTTTTAGAAAGCAATCTGTTTTTCACTTTCATTTTCAATTTCTTTTACTGATCCGATTCAAAATCAAAACCATACAAGGTTGCAAAATAGTCCTCAGGACGCTCTGCACGGCGGATTTGGCGGGCTTTTCCTTCTTCGGTATAGAGAATTTCTGCCGAGCGTAGTTTGGCATTGTACTGGTAACCCATGGAGAATCCATGTGCACCTGTATCATGAATCACCAGTAAATCACCGATTTCTGTATGAGGTAGTTCGCGGTTCACTGCAAATTTATCATTGTTTTCACAGAGTGAACCAACCACATCTACCACCTCAACTGGTCCGTCTGGATGGGTCAGATTGCTGATATGGTGGTAGGCTCCATACATGGCGGGGCGCATGAGGTTGACTGCTGATGCATCCACACCTAGATAGGTACGGTAAGTTTTTTTCTTATGAGTGACTCTTGTGACAAGAGCTCCATGAGGTGCCAACATAAAGCGGCCTAATTCGGTGAAAATCTTAACCTGACCAAGACCTGCTGGCGTAAGGACTTCCTCATAAACCTTACGAACTCCCTCACCAATCACAGCGATATCATTTGGCTCCTGGTCTGGGCGATAGTTGACACCAATACCGCCGGAAAGATTGATAAAGTCTAGTGAAATGCCCAATTTTTCTTTGATTTCCACAGCTAATTCAAAGAGCTGGCGGGCCAACTCTGGATAGTAGAGATGGGTGACGGTATTGGATGCTAGGAAGGAATGAATCCCAAAAGTCCTAGCTCCTTTTTCCTTCAAAACAGCAAAGGCTTCAAAGAGTTGATCCTTGGTCATCCCAAACTTAGCCTCTCCAGGATTATCCATGATGTCTGTTCCTAATTCAAAGACTCCTCCTGGATTGTAACGACAAGAGATGATTTCTGGAATGCCTGCTGCTCGCTCCAGATGCGCAATGTCTTCAAAGGCATCCAAGTTAATGGTTGCACCCAATTCACGCGCATAAGCATACTCTTGGTCTGGTGTATTGTTTGATGAGAACATGATCTCAGGACCTGCAAATCCAAGTTTATGGCTCATCAGGAGCTCCACATAACTGGAACAGTCCACACCACAGCCTTCCTCTTTGAGGATTTTCAAGATGGCTGGTGTTGGGGTGGCCTTGACTGCAAAATATTCCTTAAAGCCCTCGTTCCAGGAAAAGGCCTCGTTGACCGCTCTTGCTTTTTCGCGAATTCCCTTCTCATCATATAAGTGAAAGGGAGTCGGGAACTCTGCAACAATCGTTTCCAAATCTTCTCGGCTGATAAATGGTGTTTTCATAAGCATCCTTCTATTCTGTTTGCAAAGAAAGGCTGGGACAATCGTTCCAACCTTTAGTTCTATCTCTTATTTGTCTTCGTCAAAGATATTGCCAATCTCGACATCGATGGATTGGTTCTTGACATCAATATTGGTTACTTTCAAGAGTGACTTGTAATCAAACTGCTTTTCACGTTCTTCTTGGGCATTGTCTGCAAAGACTGCAACACCAGCCAACTCTGAATCAAACTCACGCAAGAGACTAATCATCCCGTTGACCGTTCCGCCGCCTTTCAAGAAGTCATCCACGATCAAGACACGACTGCCTGCCTTGAGACTGCGTTTTGAAAGGAACATTTTCTCAATGCGGTCGCCACTTGATCCTGATACATAGTTGACGCTGACTGTTGAACCTTCAGTAATTTTCAAATCACGACGCACGATAACAAAAGGAACGTTGAGGACATTGGCAACTGCATTTGCAAGCGGAACACCCTTTGTTGCTACTGTCATAACGGCATCGATTTTTTGGTCCATAAAACTCTTGGCAATGATACGACCAATATTTTTCAAAATGGCAGGCGTACTAAGCAAATCAGACAGGTAGATGTAGCCACCTGGCAAGATACGGTCGCTTTCTGAAAGCTTATCACGCAAGTCTGCGATCATTTCTTTAGCTTCATGGCTAGAGATGGATGGTGTAAAGATAACGCCACCACCTGCTCCAGTCACTGTCTGGATATGGCCGATTTCGATTTCTTCAAAAGCACGCTTGATAATCACGATGTCCTCTGAGATAGATGATTTAGCTGATTCGTACTTTTCCGCAAAGGTATTGAGACTGGTTAGTTTGTATGGATTATTAATCAAATAGTTGGAAATGACAACCATCCGATCACTTCTTCTTAATTTCATTTTTATTTACCATTCCATTTAATTTTGATATTTTATCCATTATACCACATTCACATAAAAAAACGAACATTATTGCGTAAAAAATGCTCGTTTTTCTTAAATTATTAATCTAAATCTGGTTTATAGAAGGAACGATTGTCCATGGCGAAGATTTTGTTGGTCATCTCTCCTTTATCCACCAAAGCTAGAGCTGTTGACATCATCATCATGCTGGCATCTAGATTGTCAATCATATGGATAATCTCTGCTTCCATAATGCGTGGACGGACTGGACTTCCATACTCCAGCAAGCCATGGTGACTGAGGATGACATGGCGCAGTAGCACCACTTCTTCTCTAGTATCATCGATACCTAGTTCCATGACTGTCTTGGTAATTTCACTATCGATGAGAGCGATATGCCCAAGGAGATTGCCTCGAACTGTGTACTCCGTCTGGTCTGGTCCCGTCAACTCAATAACCTTGGCCAAGTCATGCAACATAATTCCCGCATAGAGGAGGCTCTTGTTGAGCTGAGGATAAATCTCACTAATGGCATCTGCCAAGCGCACCATGGTTGCTGTATGATAGGCCAAACCCGTTTCAAAGGCGTGGTGGTTGGTCTTAGCAGCTGGATAGGAGTAGAATTCCTTATCATACTTGGTGTAGAGACTGCGAACGATACGTTGCCAGACAGGATTTTCAATTTTGAAAATCATTTGCGACATGTAGTCACGGATTTCCTTGATATCGACTGGTGACTTGACCTTGAAATCAGCTGGATCGTTGGGTTCGCCAGGTTGAGGCAGGCGGAGAGTAATTTGATTGACTTGAGGAGTATTATTATAAACTTCTCTGCGCCCCTGCATGTGGACCACTTTCCCTGCGGTAAAGGCCTCAACGTTATGAGGCTGAGCATCCCAGAGTTTTCCTTCAATCTCGCCACTATCGTCTTGGAAGGTAAAGGCTAGGTAGTTTTTCCCAGCTCGTGTCTGTCTCAGGTCAGCTGATTTGATCAGGTAAAAACCTTCAAACAGCTCATCTTTTTTCATGTGACTAATCTTCATATTCTTCCTCATCTTCTTGGAAATGGAGTAGATCAAGCGCAGGCTCACCTTCTGATAACTCAATGTGACGGAGCGTCCGCTCGATAGCTGTGGTGCGACGGTTTAATAATTCATCAATATTGCCAGAGGCATGTTGAAGATGCTTTTGTGCCTTGACCAGAATGCCTCCGAACTTACCAAACTCGGTCTTGACACTAGCTAGGGTCTTGCTGATATGATCAGCACTCTTTTGGATATTGAGAGTTTTGAAGCCAACTGATAGGGAGTTAAGCAGGGCCGACAAGGTACTTGGACCTGCGACAATAATCTGCTCCTCCCGTCTCAAATCATCAAAGAAGACAGGATTGCGGACGATTTCTGAGTAAAGTCCTTCTGTTGGAACAAACAAAACTCCAAAATTGGTCGTCCGAGGCGGCGCTATATACTTGCTCTTGATATCCTTGGCGAAACGCTTAACGCTTGTCAAGAGAGATCTACGACAGCGTTCAATCTCGTCCTTATCACCTGCTTCATAGGCTTCTTCTAGGCGGTAATAATCTGCCAGTGGAAACTTGGAGTCAATTGGTAGATAGACGTATTCCCGGTCGCCTTGTCCAGGTAACTTGATGGCGTATTCCACTCGTTCACTGGAGTTTTCAACCGTTGCATATTCTCGTTCGTACTGGGCAGGCGTCATGATGTCTTCGATGATTTGCCCCAGTTGCAATTCACCCAGAATACCTCGCGTTTTAGTTCCTGAGAGAACCTTGTTGAGGGCTCCGACATCACGGGCAACCGTCTGCATTTCTCCAAGACCACGATTGACAGACTCCAGTTGTTTGGAAACTGTCTCAAAGGAAGCCTGCAAACGCGTCTGCAAGGTCTTTTCTAGTTTTTCCTCGACTGTTTGGCGCATTTGTTCTAGGCGTTGCTCATTTGATTCCTGCAAGGCTTGGAGACGTTGGTCGGTCTTGTCTCTGGTTTGGAGGAGATTATCTGTCATTTCTTGACGGACTTGAGTCAAGCCTTGATGCAATTCCATTCGTACTTCCTGCAAGCGGTCACTGACAGCCACTTCCAAGTCTTTTTGATCTAGCTGGCTGGCTTGCCTGGCTTGTTCAAAGCGGTAATCTAATTGATCTGAAAGATTGTCTGCCTGGTCTTCCAAACTCTTGACTAGATATTTGTCTTGCTTATCCTGCCTCTGCCAAATGAGAAAGAGCCCAGCTAGGTTGGCAATTAATAATAGTAGTAATACAGTCTCCATCCTACCTCCTGTCCTTGCTATGCAGCACGACGACATAGCCATCTGGGCAAGTTACCGAAACTTCCCTATCTATATATTCGTTAGAAGCGTACACTTTTTTGAAGAAAAAATTTTCCTCTGTCAACTCATACTTGGCTCCGATAATGGTCAACTGACTATCCCGAACCGGAATAAAGGCTAGATAGTCATAGTCTGAACGAGGCTCTAGCTGACTGGTCCCTTCTGGACAATAGATAATCACATTTTGCCCATCCTCAATCGCTATCTGGCGCATATAGGGTGCCAACTTGGGATTGCTAGGCAGAAAGACATTAGCCAGCATATGGTCAATTCGACCACCCAAAGCCCCAAAAATAGTCACCTGAGCCTGAGAATTTTGCTCAAAGATGGTCAAGAGAGCCAATTCCAGATCTGTATCATCCTTTTCTGGCTGGGCTTGAACAAAATGTTGGGCACATTTTTGAATCAACTGACGTTCGTCTGCAGTCACCGAATCAAAATCCCCAACTGCTAGAGCCAGAGGCAGATCTTCTTCCAAAACCCAGAGCGAACCGCGATCCACACCGACAAAGCAGTCAAAATCCGTCCGATAATGACCACGGTCTCCGCCTGCAAAAACGGCAACCCTAGTCCAGTTGTTTTCTGAGAGTTTGTACTCGCTCATTGACATCTCCCTTAAAGACATAGGATCCTGCTACAAAAACGGTCGCACCAGCTTTTTTAGCCTGAGAAATGGTCTGGTCATCAATACCGCCATCGACCTCAATTTCAAAGTTCAAACCTTTTTCCTCACGAAGGGCAACCAACTCACGAATCTTATCCATGGTTTCAGGTAGAAAGGCTTGCCCGCCGAAGCCAGGGTTAACCGTCATGACCAAGACTTGATCAACTAGATGAAGCACGTGTTTGATAGCTTCAACCGGAGTACCAGGATTGATAACGACCGAAGGTTTGACCCCTAGAGAACGAATCTTTTGAAGAGCACCATGGATATGAGGCGTTGCTTCGACATGAATGCTGATGATATCTGCACCTGCACGCGCAAAGTCTTCTATATGATGTTCAGGATTAGAGACCATCAAGTGGCAGTCAAAGACCATCTTGCTATGAGGACGAAGAGCTTCGACCACACCTGCACCAAAACTGATTTGTGGTACAAAGTGACCATCCATGATATCGATATGGGCATATTCTGCACCAGTTGCTTCTAGACGTTTGATTTCACGTTCAAAGTTGGCATAATCTGCTGCCAGAATTGACGGAGCAATCTTGTATTGAGACATAGGTTTCTCCTTATTTTGGAATTTTTTTGCTGACTTTTTTATAGGTTTCTCTGCGATTTTCAATCTCACTGAGGAATTGGAGGTAATTGTCAAAACGGAAGCTGGCAATGATGCCTTCTTCCACTGCAGGCTTGACAGCGCAAGACGGCTCATGGGTATGGGTACAAGTACGGAATTTACAGTCTCGACTGACACTGGCAATCTCTGGGAAGGCCTGATTGAGGTCTTCCGCCGTTGTCACTTCATAATCCAGCGATGAAAATCCTGGCGTATCTGCGATTTTACCACCATTGAGATTGTAAAAACTAACAGCCCGAGTGGTATGGCGACCACGACCTAGACTGTCTGAAATTTCTCCTGTTTCAAGATTGAGGTCCGGTGCGATTTTATTGAGAAGGGTTGATTTTCCCACACCTGTCTGCCCCATAAAGACCGTCACTTTTCCTGTCAACAGAGGTAAGAGCTCTTCCTTACTGGTCACAAAGTCATAACCAATAGTACGATAGGTCTGCTGATAAAAATCCAGTTCTCCTCTATCTTCCAGCAAGTCCATTTTGGAAATATAGACGATGGGATGGATGCCCTTGTGTTCCAGAAGAACCAAGAACCGATCCAACAAGTTGCTGTTGAAGTCCGGTTCCTTGACGGACATGATCACCACAGCTTGGTCAATATTGACAATAGGCGGACGGACCAGGCTATTTTTCCGTTCGTGAATTTTGAGGATATAACCTTCGGAATTTTCCTCTGCAGAGAAATCTACCCAGTCCCCAACGTAGGGCGTGTGGCCTTTTTTACGGAAATTCCCACGCGCGCGCGTCTGATAGACTTGGCCATCACTCTCTACATAGTAGAAGCCTGCCAAGGCTTTAATAATTTGTCCTTGCATCTTAGAGCCCTTGTCCTTTAAGCGCATCTGCCAGACTGGCAAATTCTTCCAAGCTAAGTGCTTCCCCACGCACAGATGGAGACAAGCCTGCCTGATCCAAAGCCTTGGTCAACTTTTCCTTGACTTCATCAGTCTTGCCAAAGTAGCCTGTTAAGTTATTCCACAAGGTCTTGCGACGATGAGTGAAACTAGCCTTGGAAACTTTAAAGAAAAATTGTTCATCTTTTACTGCTACAGCAGGCTCTGGACGACGCACCATTTTCAGGATAGCTGAGTCTACGTTTGGCGCTGGCACAAAGACCGTACGAGGCACGATGAAGGCAACCTTAGCTGTCATATAATACTGCACCGCAATCGACAAGCTACCGTAAGCCTTAGTATTTGGCTGTGCGGAGATACGATCCGCCACTTCTTTTTGCATCATAACGACAAACTCACTAAAAGGAATGCCACTTTCAATCAAGTGCATGAGAATAGGCGTCGTAATATAGTAGGGCAAGTTGGCTACTACCTTGATTGGTAGGTCTGGATTTTTGAAACTCTGGATATGCTGCGCCAAATCCACTTTGAGAATGTCCTCGTTGACTACTGTCACATTGTCAAAATCACGCAGGGTATCTGCTAAAATCGGTACCAAACGGTGGTCGATTTCAAATGCCATGACTTGAGCTGCACGCTCAGCCAAAAATTCTGTCAAGGCACCAATCCCTGGCCCGATTTCGATAACATTAACCTGATCATCAATTTCAGCTGTATCCACGATTTTTTGAAGGATATTGGTATCCGTCAGGAAATTTTGCCCGAAGGACTTTTTAAAGGTAAAACCGTGACGCTCCAGTACTGCCTTGGTCACGCTATAATCTGCAATTCTCATTTATTCTCTTTTCTAATATAGTATGCTTCCGGGGTATAATGATAGAGCAAAACAAATAAGGGAGTCTCAGTAATTCCTTCCAACATCTCTTTTAAGACCGCATCTGGATGGATAATCTCTCGTGTTTTGGTGAAATAAACACCGTGTTCCCCATTTCGATTACGGAGTTCCCAGGCCACATTATTTCCTTGAACAGACGGCAAATAACGTTCCTTTTCTAGAAAGTCAAAAAATTCTTTCACCGTCATATCTTCAGAAATCTCGAATTCTGTCTCATGGGGCAATACATCATCCCCAATACACACAGAATCTCTGTCAACTCGGATTTTCATTTCGTTCTGTCCTTATAAGTTTCTATTTTAACGCTATCAAAATAAATCTAAGTACCTCTATTGTAACACATTCCCCTTATATTTTCGGGTTATCTGGTTATTGTTATCACTTTTCAGAACTCTCCAAACAGATTTTGATATCTAAATTTCTTTCCACTATTGAAGTAAGCGTAAAATTTATTTTTCTAATTCTTTATAGATTGTCTCTTGAAAATGTCAGTTGTTCAAGTAAGGAATAGAGTTTTGCTTGCCCCTCTTCTTCGTAAGCAGTTCTATTTGCTTTTACTTCCCTGCATTTCTCGTCATACAGAAAACCGTCATGGTCATCTTCTGTAGATAAGGCTGTGTAGACTTTGGCCATTTCTTCAGGACTAATCGAAAATTTTGACTTAATTTTATAAAGATTTTTCATAAAAGCGCTGAGGTGATCATAGCGGCGCATATCAACTCTGACATTGGTCACACGGATTGCCTGAATTTTGATACCTTTCCACCATTTCCGCATATAAAGCGACAGCATCAACAAGGCCAGTTTATTCTGATAATAGGTCTTGGCAGGGCTATAATGTTTTTGACCAGCTAAATTTTCAAAATCAAGCTTCATGAAAGGATAAAGCATCAGCCCTTGGGAAGAAATATTAATAATCCGACCAGTCTCAGACTTTTCCAACAAACCTTTCAACAAGATAGACAGCAAGAAAGGGGCGACAACATTGGTCGCAAATTGCTTTTCTAAACCATCCTTAGTCAGGATGGGCTTTTTGACTGACAAATCAAAGTCAGCTGCATTGTTAATTAAAATATCTAAAGTCTCTTCTTTTTGGATATACTTCTCTACCGCTTTCCTGACACTCTTCATATTAGATAGATCAACCAAGATATAATCTACATATGGATTTCCTGTCTGCTGACGAATTTCCTCACAAGCTTGCTCGGCAGCTTCTTTCCGTCTACAAAAGAGAGTTACCGACCAGCCCTTTTCAGCCAACTGTTTAGCAGACTGGTAGCCAATACCACTATTGCCACCCGTAATAATTACTTTTTTCATTCCTGACTCCGTTAGTCTGAATACTTAGCCATCACTTCTTCCACTTCTGCCAAGGTTACCCCAAATAACTCCAACCGCTTGAGGAGTTGCTTGCCGTTGGAATAGCCGATGCGAAGCTGTTCGCCTAGATACTCTCTGCGCCTACGACTGTCTGCTCCCGCTAGGAAACCTAGGCGAATCAAATCACCACGACTGATGTCAAACTCGTTCTCGTTTTCAAATTGCTCTGTCACCTGAACCAGCGCTGTTTTCAGGTCCTCATAGCTAGCATGTTCGATTCCCAGAGAACGTCCCTTGGACTTAGATTTGGGAACAGCCTCATCTCGCTTGAGAAAAGCATGCTGCACTGTTGGAATGGCCGTCATAATCATGCGTCGAATCCGTTCCCCATTAAAATCTGGATCTGTAAAGACAATGACTCCATGCAATTCATGCAGGCGCTGAATGCGTTCTATATCCTGGTCATTTATTGCGGAACCTCGTGTTTCATAGGTCTCTACATCAAAGTAACGTTTGAGATTGGCCGTATCATCGCGACCTTCGACCACGATGACTTGGGACAATTTTATTTTTTTCTTTGAGAACATATCTTTTCCCAATCACTCTGGACTTCACTATCTATAAATCTTAATTGCCCAGCGCTTTTCTCAACTCTTCCATCCAACAAATCAAAAATATATCTAAGTTTTTGAGTAAAATTCAAAGATGTTCCTACTATAAATTCTTTTCCAAGTTTATCTGTTACAATGATATATCTATCAAATGTAGTATTAATCTCTTTAAGTGAATCTTCAAATGGTAAGACACACGGGATACTGATATCCGAGCCATCAATTTTTGAAATAATTTTTTCAAAAACAATTCCCATCATTTTAGCTTGCTGTGTTATTCCAACATAATTTTGTCCATATAAACTAAAATCATATTTCTCATTATCATAATTTTTTCGAGAAGTTTCAATTGAACTTCCATCCGCTACTCCAGTTGCTTTTAAAAGTGTCCAAATATCTATTTTTTTAACAATCAAACCTGTTTCTCGACAACATTCAGAATACATATCCAAATTTATTTTTGTTTTATTCCCCTCTAAAACCCAATCTGGTTTACCTTCATTTGAAATAACAATCAAATATTTCTTATCTTTAACTACATTTGGATTACACTTAATATAATCTAGCGCATCTAACCAAAAAATAGCATCTGAATAAAATCTAGGTACTGATTTCCCACCTAAAAAAATTGTCTCTTTAGATTTCTCAACAATATCTTCATATCCCGGAGATATTTTTAACTTATAACGTGCATCTATCCTCTCTATATATCTACTTAAAGTATTATCAGTGTAGTCTGATCCTAGCTTTACCTCATCTAGGAATTTCTCAATTACTCTCTTTATTTCATCGACACTCGTAGTTGATATTTTCCAATCAACTTTTTTTAATAGCTTATTTTTTTCATCTATTAGTTTATTATTTATAACCTTCAACTCTTCTGTATATTTATTGATTCTTTCAAAGTAATCCTCTTTAAATTTTGAAATTTGATTATACATAGTTTTCATGTCGTCAACTTTTTTATACTTATTTATATCACTGAAAAGATTATTATTTACAATATTTTTAATACTTGTCTCTAACAACTTATTCGAGTTTTCAATATTTTTAATTATCTCCCTCGCCTTTTCTACTTTTTCATTCCTTGCATTAATTATATTCAATTCATTTTCTAGATATTCAATTTGTGTTACATATGGGATATATACATCTTTTTTTATTTTATCGAATGAATCTACTATTTTCTCTCCTAGAACATAGTCTTTCAGTGGAAATAGCAAACAATTATTATCAATTACAAAAAATGATTCTTTTATCATTTCCGTAGTAAAATCTTTATTATATTCTTTAATAATATTTAACATTCCATCTCCTTGTCTTAATACTTTATTTTAAAAATACGCTCTGCATTTGCAGTCGTTATAACTGCTAATTCCTCGGTCGTCATCCCACGCAAGTCGGCGATAAAGTCCACCACATAGCGTGTGTAGGCTGTTTTGTTCTCACGGCCACGTTTAGGAACAGGAGCTAGGTAGGGCGCATCCGTCTCTACCAAAATCTTGTCCAAAGGAAGCTCCCTAGCAGCCTCTTGGATATCCGTTGCTTTCTTAAAAGTCACTACTCCTGAGAAAGAAATGGTCATACCAAGCTCGACAAACTTCTCAGCCCACTTGAGAGAGCCTGAAAATGAATGCATAATTCCACCACGAGGACCAACGCCCTCGCTCCTGATAATCTCATAAGTATCTTCAAGCGCATCACGAGTGTGGACCACAAAAGGCAAGTTCAAATCCTTAGACAGCTGAATCTGACGACGAAAAACCTGCTCCTGTACTTCCTTAAGTGCTGTCATCCAATGGTAGTCCAGACCAATCTCCCCCAAGGCAACAACCTTGGGATGTTTTAGTTTTTCAAGCAAGTAAGCTTCGACCTCATCTGTGTAAGTCCCTGCTTCCGTCGGATGCCAACCAATAGTTGCGTAGAGTTGCTCATACTCATCTGCCAACTCCAGGGCTCGCTCAATGGTCGGTGTATCAAAACCAACAATATTCATCTGTGTCACACCCATCTCAGCAGCCAAGGCGATTTCTTCTGCCTCACGTCCTGCAAATTCTTCTACATTTAAATGTGTGTGCGTATCAAAAATCATCTTTTCTAACCTCATTTTCTTCCATCTATTATACCAAAAATAGCATCCCTCGGCTTGTAAAAATATTCTAATACCAATCATTCTCCCTTGACTGCATTTTTTCAAAGCAGTATAATAACACTTATTGAAATTTTCATCAAAGGAAAAGAAAATGTTTAGAAAATTAAAATATACCTTTATCGGTCGACCACTCAAGTCCCTCACAGACGGTGAAGGGGGATTACTTGGAAAAATGCAGGCACTTGCAATGTTATCCAGTGATGCCCTGTCTTCTATTGCCTATGGACCTGAACAAGTCATTCTCGTATTAGTCAGTCTCTCTCCTCTCGCTATTTGGTGGAGCCTCCCTATCGGTATTTTTGTCCTCTTACTCCTCGCTAGTTTGACCGTTTCCTATCGTCAAATTATTCACGCCTATCCTCAAGGTGGGGGGGCTTATATGGTCACTCGGGAAAATCTCTCTCCTGAACTAGGCTTGATTGCAGGGGGCAGCCTCCTTGTTGACTATATGCTGACAGTAGCCGTATCCGTTGCGTCTGGAGCTGATGCTATTACAGCAGCTATCCCTGCCCTCCATCCCTACAATCTTCATATCTCTATTTTCCTAGTCTGCCTGCTCATGCTCTTGAATTTAAGAGGTTTGAAAGAATCTGCCAGCTCTCTGATGATTCCCGTCTACCTCTTTATCTTCAGTACCGTCTTTCTCTTGCTTTATGGGTTCTTTCAACTATTTACTGGTTCCCTAAACTACCAGGCAACTTCAACCATTGGACAAACCGTTCCGAGCCTTTCCATCGTTCTCCTATTGAGAGCCTTTACCAGTGGCTCTGCCTCTCTGACAGGGGTTGAGGCTATTTCAAATGCGGTACCATTTTTCAAAACTCCGAAAGAAAAGAATGCTGCTCAGACCTTGACCATCATGTCCTTGATTTTAGGATTCCTTTTTGCAGGCATCACCTTCCTAAACTACTGGATGGGCATCACTCCTCAAAATGGAGAAACCATCCTTTCGCAAATGGCCAAGGGCATTCTTGGTGATTCATTCTTTGGTCATGCTAGCTACTATCTCTTCCAGTTCTCAACAGCCTTGATTCTAGCTGTAGCTGCAAATACTGGCTTTTCAGCCTTCCCTATGTTGGCATACAATATGGCTAAAAACAAGTACATGCCCCATCTCTTTATGGAAAAAGGGGATCGCCTTGGCTACTCCAACGGTATCTTAACTCTGGCTTTTGGAGCTATGATCCTTCTTCTCATTTTTAACGGGAATACTGAACGCTTGATTCCTCTTTATACTATCGGGGTCTTCGTTCCCTTTGCCCTTTCTCAGACTGGGATGATTCGTCATTGGAAAAAGGAAAAAGGAGCAAACTTCTTAAAACCTGCCTTTGCTAATATCCTTGGGGCCATCATTTGTTATGCTATTGTCCTCATTTTACTCTTCTTCAGACTGGGTGATATCTGGCCATTCTTCCCAATTATCCTAGTTTTAACTTTCCTCTTTTTGTCCATTCACAGCCATTACCAAAAAGTGGCAAAACAACTGCGACTCTACGAAGGAATTGAAAAGCGCACTTATGACGGCAATCTTGTCCTTGTCCTAGTAGGAAATGTTACTCGAGTAAGTGTCGGAGCCATTAACTACGCTCAAAGTATCGGTGACGAAGTATTGGCTATGCACATTTCCACTAAAGAAACGGCCGAAAAAGACCAAGAAATCCTTCAGGAATTTGCCGATTACTTCCCAAATATCACTCTGAAGAATATCAATACCAGCTACCGCGACATCATCACCCCTAGTGTTAAGTATGTCAAACGAATCGCCCAAGAAGCAAAGCAAAAAAACTACACCGTTACAGTCCTTGTCCCACAGTTTATCCCTAACAAGCCTTGGCAAAATATCCTACACAATCAAATGAGCCTCAAACTAAAATACGCTCTCAGATGGCATGAAGACGTCGTTATCGCTAGCTACTCTTATCACTTAAAAGAATAAACAAAAACTCAAAATCAGTAACTTATATCTGGTTTTGAGTTTTTTGTATATGACCTTTTAAAAGAGTCCTCCACGAGTTCCATTTGAAATTGAAGATTTCGTGGACAGTTCACTATGTAGGATAAAAAGAAAAGCCAGTAGACTCGAGTTCCTACTGACTTCTTTGCTGAATTTGTTTGGATTATGCAGCCAAAACTTTGCGTCCTTTACGACGACGAGCTGCCAATACGCGACGACCGTTTTTAGTTGACATACGGTTACGGAATCCGTGTTTGCGCGCACGACGAAGTTTACTTGGTTGATAAGTACGTTTCACGATGAATACCTCCTCATAGATTTTGTATTCGTTTAGCCGGCTATAAAGTGATCAGTTACTAAACATACTTTACTATTCTATCTGATTCTTACCTATTTGTCAATAGCTCTAAGGAAATGTTTCCTGCTTTTCCCTATGAAAGCCTTATCTACGATACTGACTCAAGAAACGTGTCATCTTTTCTTGGATTTGCGCTAATTCGTCCACACGAGGAAGGTAAACGATACGGAAATGGTCTGGTTCCTTCCAGTTAAAACCACGACCATGAACCAAGAGAACCTTTTCCTGCTTCAAAAAATCAAGAACGAACTGTTCATCATCATCGATGCGGTACATATTTCGGTCAATTTTAGGGAAGATATAAAGACCCGCCTTTGGCTTGACCGCAGACAAACCTGGAATATCTTGGATGGCATTGTAAATGAAGTTTCTTTGCTCGTAAATCCGTCCACCAGGAAGGAGCAATTCATCCACTGACTGGTGCCCACCTAGTGAAGTTTGTACGACTTGCTGGGCCAAAACGTTAGAGCAAAGACGCATATTGGACAGCATATTGAGACCTTCGATATAGCCCTTGACATGGTGCTTAGGACCAGACAAGACCATCCATCCTACACGGAAACCAGCGATACGGTGAGATTTTGACAAACCATTCATGCTGACACAGAAAACATCAGGTGCCAAGCTCGCCACAGGCGTATGCACATGCCCATCCATCACCATGCGGTCATAAATCTCATCCGCAAAGATGATCAAATCGTTTTGACGGGCAATCTCAATAATCTCCAACAAGAGTTCCTTAGGATAAAGGGCTCCAGTTGGATTATTTGGATTGATAAGGACGATTGCCTTAGTGTTGGAAGTAATTTTTGACTTGATATCGTCAATATCAGGGTACCATTCTGCAGCTTCATCACAGATATAGTGAACGGCATTTCCCCCAGCTAGGCTGACCGCGGCTGTCCAGAGAGGATAGTCTGGCATAGGAACCAAGACCTCATCGCCATTATCCAAAAGCCCTTGCATGGACATAACAATCAGCTCACTGACACCATTTCCAAGGTAGATATCATCAATGTCCACATTGGGAAATTTCTTCAGTTGGCAATACTGCATGATGGCCTTGCGGGCCGAGAAGATCCCTTTGGAGTCAGAATACCCCTCACTATCACGCGCATTCATAATCAAGTCATGAATGACCTCATCTGGCGCTGTAAAACCAAATTCTGCTGGATTTCCTGTATTCAGACGTAAAATCTTTTCTCCGTTTGCTCGCATCCGCATAGCTTCTTCCAAAACAGGGCCACGGATATCATAGGCAACGTGCTCTAACTTACTAGACTTGTTATATTCTTTCATCTTGTTTCCTCAATTCATCGAGATAGTAACATTATACCACTAGAAAGGGATTGCGACAAGTTTCCTGAAATGAGCAAGCAAAGAAAAAAACTCACAACGACTAGGTTTTCACCGTCTAAACAACTAGAATACAGAAGCATTTTCTCACATACCAAAAGACAAACCTAGAAAGATCAGCGCTATAAAAGAATCATACAAAAGATTAAACATGAGAAAGAGCCCCCACGTGACCAAATAGTCCAAGCGACAACTTCTCTTTGCAATCACAAATAAAATGATGTGGTAGACTAGGTGAAAGAAAAGAAATCCAACAAAACCTGGATAGAGAACGGGCATGACTCTTTCCAGCTGCCAAAGCATCACTACTTCACCTACAAGTGACGCAAGGATAATTCCATGATAAAGAAAACTTATTTTTTTAGAAGCTTGAACAAAATCTTTCATACTTTCTCATCCCCTCGCTGTGTTTCCTACTAGCTCGTTTTCTTTTATTTTAACATATCTCCACCAAATTGAATCTCCAATAATATTTATTGAAATATGATTTTTACTTTACTTCTTTAGTGAAAAGGGTTACAATAACAGTAAGAAAATTTCAGGAGGTTTCATTATGGCACAACGTTACCAAAATGTTATGGTCGCAATTGATGGTTCAAAAGAAGCAGACTTGGCTTTCGTCAAAGGTGTTTACACTGCTCTACGCAACGAATCCAAGCTCACCATTGCCCATGTTATCGACACACGCGCTCTTCAAAGCGTGTCTACCTTTGATGCTGAAGTTTACGAAGAACTCCAAGTCGATGCTGAAAGTCTGATGAAGGAGTACGAAAAGCGCGCAAGAGATGCTGGTGTGACCGATATTCACATCGTCATCGAAATGGGAAATCCAAAAACCCTCCTTGCCCGTACTATTCCAGACGCAGAAAATGTTGACCTGATTCTCGTTGGTGCAACAGGGCTCAATGCCTTTGAACGCCTCTTAGTTGGCTCTTCATCTGAGTATATTCTTCGCCATGCAAAAGTCGATTTGCTAGTCGTGAGAGAAAGAGAAAAAACATTGTAATCATTAAAAAAAGGGAGCCTTGGGCTCCTTTATGTTTGTCCTGATTGGGTCACAAAAAGGCTTTAAACAATTGTTTAAAGCCTCTATCTTATTTAGAAAGTAGTCAATCTCAAAGGATTGAATTATTTGTAACTGTATGCCCAGTAGTATACACCGTTTCCATCAACTACTGCTGCTACAGCTCCTTCAGTGACATTCGGATCGAGAAGCAAGTCTCTCAAACCACTGTTTGCCCATTTCTTAACGACAACAGCAGCATCTTCATCACGACGTCCTACAAAGCCTGTGCTATCGTATTGACGTGAAATTTCATTTACTTTCGGAAGTGCTTGATTTTGATAAATGTCTTCAGACCAAGTCAATTCTTTCAATCCTTGAGCTTTACGAGTCTCATTGATTTTAGCGAAAGCTTCTTTCGCTTTTGAAACATAGTCATAGTTTGTATCGTTTGTTGCTTCAACACGGTAAACAAACTTCACATAGCCAAATTCTACATCACTGTATTTCTTGTCTTCGACACCACTCTTGAGATTTGCAATCAAGACATAGTCCTTAGCGTATGGGTTTTCTTTCGTCTTCTCAAAGATTTCTGGATCTTCGATTTCCCACTCAACTTTAGCATCCCAACCAGAGTTATCAAGGAACTTAGGATTCATTTTTTCGATGACATAGTTTTTGAACTCTTCAACATTCTTGAATGGCAATGCTTGACCTGCTTTAGCAGTCGTTACCAAGTTAGTTGAGTAAAGTTTCACGCTAGAGTTCTTGTCACTGTACATGTACTCGTCATCAGCAGTGTTTTCGTGAAGTTTTGGATCACGAGCTGGATCGTTTGGATCAGTCATCCCTTGAAGTTTCCATTTTCCTCCAAGCCACTTCCAGTATGCTGAGTAACCTGTACGCTCTGAGTTAGATGGTACATAGTAGTAATGTGCACTACCGTCGAAGTAGTAGTTTTTATCATTCTTGAGGACTGCATCACCTGGTTTACCTGGTGGGTAAACCAATTTTGGAGTGTGTCCATTTGGTGCCCAAGCCAAGTGTTCCAATCCTTCAGCTGGTTTTTCAACATAATCAGGGATTTGGTTTTCACTTGGTTCATCAGTCGTTACCAAACCTGGTGTTGTTGGGATAGCTGGAGTTGCTGGTGTTTCTGGTTTTGGTTCTGCTGGCGTTTCTGTTGATGGCTTGAATGGATCAAATTCACTATCAGCACCATTAATTGGTGGGTTTTCTGGTAGGTCAACACTTGGAGTTGCTGGTTGTTCTGGTTTTGGCTCAGCTGGTGTTGTTGGCTCTTCAGGTTTATCACTAGGAGCTGGTGTTGGAGTCTCTGGTTCTGCTGGTGTTGGAGCAGGAACTTCAGGTTGACTTGGTTGTGCTGGCTCAACCGGAGTTGTTGGTTGTTCTGGTTTTGGTTCAGCAGGTGTTGCCGGTTGTGCTGGTGTTGTATCAGCAGAATCTTTCACCAATACCCACTTACCATTTTGGTAGTAGTAATAATCACCATTGTCCAATACATAGTAATGGTAACCATTTTCGTAACGATAGTGCGGATCGTTTTCCAAGTTGTTAGTAGATGAGTTGTTGTTACTATTGTTTGTCAAAGGTTTCCACTGACCGTTACGATAAATACGGTAGCTACCATCGTTCATACGGTAGTAGTGATTGCCATTCCAGTAAATATAGTTTTCATCGCTAGCAAGGTTGTTGTAATTATTCCAATAGTTATAACCATAGTAGTTGCTACTGTTGCCATAGCCATAGTAGTTATTCCAATTATTGTAACCGTAGTTGTAACTTGGGTAGTAGCTACCATATCCATAGTTATAGCTTGGATAGTAGCTATTGTAGCCATAGTTATAACTTGGGTAATAACTGTTGTAGCCATAACTTCTTACAGTATAATTTGATGTGCGGCTACGATTTGCAGTAGTACGGTTAGAAGTACGATTGCTTGAACGGCGGCTAGTTCTTGTATAGTAACTATTATTTCCATTCCAATTGTAAGCAGCGTGAGCTTCACTTGGTGCAAAAGTTGGAAGCATTGTTACAGCTGTTAAAACAGAAGCTGTCAAATAGGTATATTTTTTCTTCATTTCAACCTCTTAATTCTTTAATTTTTAAACTTGAAAATTAAAATAATAAAAATTTGGAAAGCAATTGTGCACAATTTTATAACTAAACCTCAAAGCTAGAGTGAACTCCTCACATCAACTTGTTAACAGGCCTGAAATAAACAAGTTGACTTTCTGTCTTAAAAAAGAGCATATTGTAGTAGCATGAGGATTTTATATTTATTCGCTTTCTGAATTTATTCTAACACATAAACTTTCAAATATCAAATAATTTGACTTGTCTTTTTTTGATGTTTTTTAAAAGAAAAGCTAGATATATCAGTAATATATCTAGCTTTTTAACTATTCTTTGTAAGAAATGTAATTTCCTGTTGCTTTATTTTCACTATCTTTTCATTTTTTTCTTTTCTTTTTCTAGTATAAATATGCTAATAATAATTAGTGATATATATAAAATTGTTCGGTTTTTCAGCTCAAAAAATCCCCGAATTTTTCATCCAGGGAAAAGAATTTTCTCTTATTTTTTATTTTTTCTTTCTTTATGTCGCTCATAAGCTTTAAACTGACGTTGTAGTTCCTGTCGGATGGCAGGTTCTGGAGCATATTTTTCTTCCCAGTCATCTGGTTTTAAAATCTTGTGTGTAACTGGGTCAAAATGAGCTTTCCCATCAGGGAAAACCTTCCCCATATTTGCTTCATGGACAATATCAAAAATGCGTTCTGGATCTACTCCCATCAATACAAAACTGCCGTATGTGAAATACAATGTGTCAATCAAAGCATCCACTTGACCGACCAGATTTTGCTTAGCAGGCGTCTTTTTCGCCACTTTCTCTGCCGCCTTATCAAGTGCCTCATGCATGCTTGCAAGGGAGTTTTGGAATTCTTCCTCCGAAGAACTTGCTGCGCGAACAAACTCTACTAATTCTTCAATTTTAAAGTCTGCGCGATGGGTTGCACCTTCAGCATCCCATGCCTGTGGCTCTTCTTGAGTTCGTTCATCCATCATGTGGTGGAAGGTTTTGACCTTATTAAAGTGGTAGTCTCGACTGACAAACACTTTTTCTGAAGCCAAAACACCAAAGTGCTCGAGCGCCTTGTGGATACCATCTTGTTGATTACTTGCCGTAATATGCTTGGCAACTTCTTTGACACTGCTACTGCCATTTCCCATAGCAACCGACATACCAACGCCCGCCAACATTTCCAGATCGTTGTCTGAATCACCAAAGGCCATGACTTGGTTGAGATCAAAGCCATATTCTTTCCCGACTCGGCGAATGCCTTCTAGTTTGGAATTTCCTTGGTTGATGATATCTGCTGCAAAAGGATTGCTTCGAGTTAATTTCAAATCTTCAAAATCACTTGCTGCCTTCTCAGATTCTTCTGGCGTCATCAGCATCAAAACTTGATAAATGGGTTGATTAATCAAGTTAAGCAAGTCGTCTTCCTTTTGAGGAACTGCCTTGCTGACCATTCGATTAAAGGAACGGCTAACGGTTCTTGTCAGAACAGTCGGAATAAAACGACTAACCAGTTGGGAAAAGGAGCCGAGACCAAATGACATAATTTTCGAACCAACAACGGCATGCTCGGTTCCAAGAGCGATTTCTTTACGCTCCTTTTTAGCGTAAGCAATCAGTTGACGCAGGCTTGACTTAGCAATCGGACTTGCAAAGAGCACCTTTTCTTTATTAAAAATGTATTGGCCATTGTAGGTCACCGCAAAGTCTAGGTCCAAGTCTTCCATCAATTCCTTGACAAAAAACGGCCCTCGTCCTGTCGCTACTCCAACAAGCACTCCTTGCTCTTTGACAATCTTAATCGCGTCCTTAGTGGATTTCAAAACACTCTTGCGATCGTTGACTAGCGTTCCATCGATATCAAAAAAAACAGCCTTGACTTCCATCCTGTCCCATTCTCCCCTTTTGTGTTACAATGATTATACCACATTTCAGAAAGAGTGACTAAATCATGCCTAAGAAAATCCTTGTTTTACATACAGGTGGGACTATTTCCATGCAAGCAGACGCCACTGGTGCCGTTGTAACTAGCCAGGAAAATCCCATGAACCATGTTTCCAATCCGCTTGAAGGGATTGAGGTTCATGCCCTAGACTTTTTTAATCTGCCAAGCCCTCATATCAAACCCAAGCATATGCTTGCACTCTATCATAAGATTAAAGAGGAAGCTGATAACTATGATGGAGTTGTCATCACACATGGTACAGATACCTTAGAAGAAACAGCCTACTTCCTTGATACCATGAAAATTCCGCCCATCCCCATCGTTCTAACAGGGGCCATGCGTAGTTCAAACGAACTTGGTAGCGATGGTGTTTATAATTATCTGAGCGCTTTACGAGTTGCCAGTGATGATAAAGCAGCCGACAAGGGTGTGCTGGTCGTCATGAACGACGAGATCCACGCAGCCAAGTATGTTACCAAAACTCATACGACCAACGTCAGCACCTTTCAAACTCCAACACATGGACCACTTGGCCTCATCATGAAGCAAGAAATCCTCTACTTTAAAACGGCTGAACCTCGTGTCCGGTTTGATCTCGAGCATATTCAAGGTCTAGTTCCCATCATCTCAGCCTATGCCGGTATGACAGACGAGCTGATCGATATGTTAGACTTGGAACAGCTGGATGGCTTAGTCATTCAGGCCTTTGGAGCAGGCAACGTTCCCAAAGAAACAGCTCAAAAGTTGGAAAATCTCCTGCAAAAAGGAATCCCAGTCGCCTTGGTCTCACGATGCTTTAATGGTATTGCTGAACCTGTCTACGCCTACCAAGGCGGAGGAGTGCAGTTGCAACGAGCAGGGGTTTTCTTTGTCAAAGAACTCAACGCTCAAAAAGCGCGCCTCAAATTATTAATTGCCCTTAATGCTAGATTAAAAGGACAGGCTTTGAAAGACTATATGGAAGGATAAACCTCTTCTCTAGAACGCAAAAATAGGAAATCTTCACGATTTCCTATTTTTACTATTTACGTTTTCGTGTAGAGCGGCGCTCTGTCAAACCATGAGGCAAGAGAACTTCACGTTCTTCCAACTCTTCCTTATGCATAATCTTAGTCAACATACGCATGCTGATAGCACCTAAGTCATAAAGAGGTTGGGCAATAGTAGTCAAGTTTGGACGAGTGAATCGTGCAATCTGAGAGTCATCTGTCGTGATGATTTCAAACTCTTCTGGCACAGATACGCCATGGTCAGCCAAACCATTCAACACACCTGCCGCCAATTCATCACCTGTTACAACTGCGGCTGTAGCTTGTGATGAAATCAAGCGTTCTGCCAAGGCATAACCATCGTCATAGCTGTATTTTGATTCAAAGACCAATCCCTCACTATAAGAATGTCCAGCTTTTTTCAAGGCTTCCTTGTAACCAATCAAACGAACCTTGCCATTGATATCATCGACGAGTGGTCCACTCACAAAAGCAATCTTTTCGTTTTCTTTGAGAAGATAGCTCACGGCATCAATCGTTGCTTGTTTGTAGTCGATATTTACACTTGGAAGTTGGTGTTCTACATCCACAGTACCAGCAAGAACAACCGGTGTCCGTGAACGAGAAAACTCTGAACGAATCTTTTCAGTCAAGTGATAGCCCATAAAGATAATCCCATCGACTTGTTTTGAAAAGAGAGTGTTAACCACTGAAACTTCCTTTTCATCATCCTCATCACTATTTGCAAGGACAATGTTATACTTGTACATTTCAGCAATGTCGTCAATCCCTTTAGCAAGTGTTGAGAAATAACCATTGGTAATGTTAGGAATCACAACTCCGACTGTCGTTGTTTTCTTGCTAGCCAAACCACGTGCTACCGCATTTGGACGATAGTCCAAGCGATCAATCACTTCTAGGACTTTTTTTCGAGTGTTCTCTTTAACATTCTTGTTGCCATTAACGACACGGCTAACTGTTGCCATTGAAACTCCTGCTTCACGGGCGACGTCATAAATCGTTACTGTATCATCTGTGTTCATTCCGTTTCCTTTCTATAATGAAAATTTCGCTTTCACGCATCTACTTACTCCATTCTATCACTTATTGTAAACACTTTCAAGTATTTTTTAGAGAAACTTTGAAAAAATTTCACAGTTTATTCCCATTTTGAAAAAGCAATTACGATTTCTTGATTTTTAAGACATTTTGCTGTATGATAAGGAAAATAAAAGGGGGAGGAAAACATGGCTTTTACAAATACACAGAGACGTTCCGCTAGTTTTGGTGTCGTGACCAGCTTGCCTGATGATGTCATTGACTCTTTATGGTATATTATCGATCATTTCCTGAAAAATGTCTTTGAACTAGAAGAAGAACTTGAGTTTCAACTGCTCAACAATAAGGGGACCATCACCTTCCATTTTTCTAGTCAGCACCTTCCGACTAGCATCGATTTTGATTTCAATCATCCTTTCGATCCGCTTTACCCGCCTAGGGTCCTTGTTTTAGACCTAGACGGCAGAGAAACCATCCTCCTTCCTGAAGAAAATGACCTATTTTAAAAACTCTAGCTTCTTGGCGTAAACCACTGAGAAACTAGAGTTTTCTTTTTCTAATAAATGGAGCGACTGACAACTAGACCGTTTGGTTTTGTATACTCTAAATCAAGGTAATCCTGATAAGTCCCTGGCACAATGAAACCTTGGGGACTCAGTATATCAGTCCCAGCTTTTCCCACGATAGAGTCTGCTAGCAGAACACAATTGGTACTGAGAACAAAGTAGGTCTTAAACTCGGATGAGCTGAATTTATAGAGGGTCGCATCTGCTTCCTCTTTCAGTTGGTAAGAGTAGGTGTGCTTTACCTCTCCCTCTCTTCTTTTCATCAACTGCGAGCTTGGTTCCCAAGGAATTAACAGGTCTTCTATCTCCGATAAACGAGCTTGGATAGCTGTTTTCTGTTGGTCCGTCAAACTCAGACCATAAGCAAACAAGGTCTTCTGACTTTCCCTCTTACAGAGCTCGATGTATTTTTCCCGATTGGCCTTAAACAAAACACCGTCTCCAACCATACCAAATAAACGCTCCGAGTGGGGATCATAGGAACCATAGGAAATAACCTTCCCTTGATAACAAATATCCACATGTCCCATGGCGAGGAAGAAGGAGGTTTCTGAGGTATGGATAAAAATTTCCAGGTCAACCGTCTGGTCGTTTTTTCTTTCTGAATGAACTTCCCCTTCTTGACTTTCATGATTTGCCAGCCACTCATTTAGTTTTCGCAAGGTGCTGATAGGAATCAGAGCCGTCACAAAGATCGGCAGAGTCATTCGCATACGTCGTTTCAGCTTGGGATTGTTTTCTATCCTTTCAAAAAAGAATCCGTCCCGGAGGCTACTGGCTCCTAGCATGAGCAAGTAAAATCCAAGCAAGAGCAATTCAAAATTCGCTGCATCGTGAAAAGGAGAGATGCTATAAAGCCCGAATCCTATCATCCATACAGCATCAAAGAGATGATGGATCCGAGGATGAATGGCATTTTTTCGATAGAGAGACCAGGTCACAAGACTAATGATGCCTGTAAACAGCTGGTAGCTCGCAATGATAAAGACCAAGAGATAGAGGGCAAGATCTTGCAAAATGATAGAGTCAAACACGAGAGCCGCTACCACCAGCTTGCCCAAGGTTACAAAGATATTTTCCCGACGTTTTTTATCTTGAAACCAGCGAGTCAACAAGTGCCAAACTGCTGACAAGGAAAAGTAGGCCATCAACAACTGGTACCCCATTCGTGGAATAACTTGTCCAAAACGAATCAAGAGGAGCCCTAAAACAATAGCAAGTAGTCCCTCCCCGATACTCTTCCACTTGCTATAGGTCTCGGAAAGCTTAGGCATTTCCTTGCTCCAACTGGTCAACCAAATAACGAATTGGTTGCTTTAGGATCGGATGGATAAAATGGGGAGCTATTTCCACTAACGGCTCAAGAACAAAGAGGCGTTCTGCTATATAAGGATGAGGCAAGATGAGGTTGTCTGTATAAACGATCTGGTCCTCCACAAAGAGCAAGTCCAAATCAATCAAACGAGGCCCCCAATGCACCTCTCGAACCCGTCCCATTTCTGACTCAATGGCTAATAATGTTTCTAACAAGACTGGAGCCGGTAGCCAGGTTTCTACTTCAATCACCTGATTGGCAAAGCTATCCTGTTCCACACCACCCCAAGGTTCCGTCGTCAAAACACTGGACTCTTTGAGAATATGGATGCCACGAGCTCGCAGGTTGTCAATGGCTTTTCCCAAGTTTGCTTGCTTATCTCCCATATTACTTCCTAGGGCGATAAAGGCCCGTTGCTTACGACGGTGAATGGTCACCGAGCAGGTATCCAACGGTAAATGCACTGGAGCCCAAGGTTTTTTTAGTTCCAACTCAATCTCTTGGACAAGAGGATAGGTCTCAAAGGTACGTTCAACTAGTTTGTAGGCTACCGTTTCAATCAAATCCTCAGTGCTTTCCTGAAACCAAGTCTTCCACTGCTGACACAGTTCTCCGTAATGGACAGATGCTGTTAAATCCAATTCTGTAGCCGCCTTGGTCATATCATAGGATAAGCTTGCGGAAATAACAAACTTCTGCCCCAATTCCTTCTCACTAGGGAAAAGACCATGATAGGCAAAAATTTCCAAATCTTTAATCTGCAGTTGATCCATAACTTGTCCTTTCTAGAAAAATCCGCATGAAGCGGATTCTTTTTATACTCAATGAAAATCAAAGTGCAAACTAGGAAGCTAGCCGCAGGCTGCTCAAAACACCGTTTTGAGGTTGCAGATGGAAGCTGACGTGGTTTGAATTTGATTTTCGAAGAGTATTATAGTCCCATTAAACGATAAGCCTGGTCTCGGAGGTCTTTATCTGTTTCAAATACACCTCGCGCTACTGTCGTCAAAGTCGCAGTACCTGGTTTTCTGACACCACGCATGCTCATACACATATGCTCGGCCTCAATGACAACAAAGGCTCCTTTAGCCCCCAGATAGTCCATCAAGGCATCGGCCACTTCAATATTTAACCGTTCTTGAATCTGTGGTTTTTTAGAATAAATTTCAACCGTACGGGCTAGCTTAGACAAGCCTGCCACCCGACCATCTGGAATATAGGCAATGTGCGCTCTCCCATAAAAAGGCAAGAAGTGGTGTTCACACATAGTGTGGAAAAAAATATCCTTTTCCACTACCATATTATCATCAATAATCTCAAAGGATTTTGACAGGTGTTCCTCAGCAGTTTGGCCAAGGCCTGAAAAAATCTCTTGGTACATACGGGCTACACGAGCAGGTGTTTCCTGCAAGCCCTCGCGGTTAGCGTCCTCACCAACAGCCTCGATAATCATTTTTACAGCCGTTTCAATCTTTTGTGTATCCATTCTCGTTCTTCCTCTCCATCAGATAGGCTCTCACTTGGCTCAAGAAATACAAGGAACCCGTGACAATCCTAACTGTTTGTTTCTCTTCATTTTTATCTGTCAATTTCTGCTCTAGAAAATCCTGCCAACTTTGGTAATTGAGATTTCTAGACTTGGCTGTCTCTTTCAGCACGCTTTTATCAGTCGCCCGACTATCGTCAAAATGGGTTAAAGTCAATTGACTATCTGGCACCGTTTCTAGCAAATCCAACATATCTTCCAAGGCCTTGGTTCTGATACAGGTAAAGAGGATTTCCTTATGATAATCCGCAAAGCGTTCTTGCAAGGTTGCTAGTAAAGCCCTGATAGCATGGGGATTATGGGCCCCATCCAAAATCATCATAGGTTCGCTAGACACGACCTCCAAACGCCCTGGCCATCTGGTTTCCTCCAAGGCTTGAGCAAGCAAGTCACTGCTAGCTAATTCTCGCCCAATCTCTTGGCAATAAATGTCTAGAAGAGCAAGTGCCATCCCTGCATTTTCTATCTGGTGCAAGCCTAGCAGGCCTGTTTGAAAGCGACCTTGTCTGACAGAACTAGTATAATCAAAGATTTCACCCGTCACCACACTCTTTTGATGACTGACCTGGTAATCTTTCCCATAGGCAAGTCTCGATGCATTTTTATCTTCTGCAATGGAGTCAATCACAGCCAAGGCTTCAGGAACAATATGACCTGTCACTAATGGAATGCCTTGTTTGATAATACCAGCCTTCTGCTCTGCTATGGATTCCAAGGTGTCACCAAGTAGGGCCACATGATCCAGTCCAATAGTCGTAATTCCTGTTAAAATTGGCTGACAGACATTAGTACTATCCAGAAGGCCACCCATACCGACTTCCATGATGGCCACATCTACTAGCTCTGAGGCAAAGTAATCATAGGCTATAGCTGTAATTATCTCAAACTCGGTTGTTCCCTGCAAATTATCAGCAGATTCCCCCTCAAGCAAAGACTGATAGTCTGCCATGAGGGCTTCTAGCCTAGTTTCTGGGATGGATTCCCCATTAATGCTAATCTGATCCGTATAATGAATAAGATAGGGCGAGCTGAACACCCCAACTCTCAGCCCTAGGTTTTCCAGCATCTTTTTCAAAAAAGCAATGGTAGACCCCTTGCCGTTGGTCCCTCCGATATGGATGACCTTGAGTTTGAGCTGGGGATTGCCTCGCAGAGCTAGGAGTTCTACCATGCGTTCCAAGCCAAAATGTGGTTGGTCCGTCCGGTAGTGGGCAATCCACTGATTGTTTTCAATTTCGTTCATCTTACTTATATTGTTTTAAATCTAGATTTTCTGCATCATCTGCCAAACGAATGGCTGACGCAATTTCAACTGCCATCCTGTGACTGGCAACATCGTGCACGCGCACCACTTCCACACCCTGTCTCGCAGCGATACTGGTTACATGAGCCGAAGCGGTGTCCCGATTTCGGAAACCGACTTCCGTCTCAGGATTGACTTCAAAGCCATTCTCCTCAAGGATATTGATAACAAACCGCTTGCGCGAAACACCAAGAAAGATTGGATAGCCCTGCTGATGCAATTTATCAAGGTCCCGTAGAAGAAGTAGATTTTCCTTCTTGGTGAGACCAAAACCAATTCCCGGATCCAGCAAAATGTTTTCTCTTGCTATCCCAGCTTGATTGGCTCTCGCTAGTGCTCGTTCAAAGAAAGCCTCCATCAAGTCTTCAATTGGCATTTTTTCAAAGTCAGCTAACTCTTCCTCTGTAAAAGCTTGCCCAAAACCAAAATGAGGAAATATGAGCGAACTAGGGTGCTGAGGTCGAGCCATGACTGGATTAAACATGATGACTACTTTCGCACCAGCCTTAGCAACCACATCCGCCATTTTCTCATCTCCCATGAGACCCGTAATGTCATTTACCAGATTGGCACCAGCAGCCAAAGCAGCCTCTGCCACCTGACTTTTCCAAGTATCGATGGAAATGAGAACATCACTTTCCTCACAGATAGCTTTAATCACTGGAACAACACGCTGGATTTCCTCTTCTATCTCAACATAGCTACTGCCCGGCCGAGTCGATTCTCCACCGATATCAAGCATGCTAGCTCCTTCAGCTATCAATTTACGGGCTTGCTGAAGCGCCTGGTCAACAGCAAAAAACTGACCACCATCCGAAAAGGAATCTGGTGTTACATTGATAATTCCACAAATAGCTGTTTTTGCCTGACTAGCTTTACTGAACATAAGGTCACTCCTCAAGGTTTTTCACCACATTATTTCTCTATTTTACCATAAAAAGAAAAAGATGGATACGCTAGTATTCATCTTTTCCAAGCGGCTAATGGTTTAGAATGATAGACCTAGATTTCTACTAATCAATACCAATAAGGCCAACAAACAAAATGCAATACCATTGAGAATCATATGAAGCAAAATGGACATCTCCAAACGCTCAGTCTTATAGGCTGTCCAAGTCAAAACCGTTGACATTCCTCCATAAATAATCACAGAAGGTAGATTGGTTGGCATATGAAGCAAGGCAAAGACGATTGCACCAACAATAAAACCTAGTTTTTCTTTTCCGCGGAAGATCTTTTTTGGAATAATCCCACGACACAAAATTTCTTCACAAATCGGCGCAATCAAGACTAGTAGGAAGAAAGTTGAAATCAAGGAACTATTCTGAACCAAACCATTCAGTATTGATTGGTTACTGGTTGTTGCCTCATTTGTTAGTCGAAGCAGTAGTGAACCCAAGAGATTTGTCGCAAAAATCACCAGATAACTCAGTACCAAGCGAGCCAAGTCTTTTGCCTTAAAAAAGGATAGATTAAAAGTAGCAAGTTGTGTTTTTCGTGCACCAATAATGAATACAATCAAAACGACTATGGATAGAGCACCTACTAAGAGCCCTGACTGTAAAATCGGAAACTGTTTGTTTGCTAAAAACAAAGCAAGTCCTATGGGAAATTGAGATAGAACAAAAGCTACCAAAAGGATGATCACCCATTTCCCTCTGTTTAAAACCTCTTGCCAAATCGTCTTATCTTTCATGATGTACCTCCTTATAAGAAAAAGGGGAGACTCCCCTTTTTCTATTATACCATTTATAGCGCCATACTGATATAGTTAAGGATAAACAAGGCATCCAAAATCCAAATCATCACGTGCACATCCTTGGCTTGACCTTTGACAACTTTTGTCAAGGTATATGTCAAGAAACCAACAGCAATCCCTTGTGTGATAGAGTAGCTGAATCCCATAAAGATAGATGTGAAGAAGGCAGGAACCGCTTCAGCCATATCATCCCAAGGGATATTTTTCAAGTTAGAAAGCATCATGATTCCGACGATGATCAAAATTGGTGCTGTTGCAGCTGTCGGAACAATCGCTAGAAGTGGGCTAAAGAAGCTAGATAGAGCAAAACAGATCGCAACCACTAGGGCTGTCAAACCAGTACGTCCACCAGCACCGATACCAGCCGCAGATTCAACATAGGTCGTAACGTTTGAAGTACCTGCAATGGCACCTACCGAAGTTGCCACCAAGTCAGAGTATAGAGCCTTGTCCAATTTAGCGGACTCATGGTTTTCCCCACTTGTCGCAACAATACCAACTTTTTCACCAGTACCGATAAGAGTACCGATTGTATCAAAAATATCCGTTAGTGAGAAGGCAAGAATAGCCATCAAGGTTTCTGGTAAACGCGAAGTGTTTGAAATCAAAGATCCTAAACCTTCTGAACCAAGAGCAGCACCAAACAAAGTTCCTAAATCATTAACCGCTGCTGAAAGATTGTTGCTAGCAAAGTCAATCCCTGATAATTTGACAACACCAACAGCAATGGCAAGCACAGTCGTTGTTAAAATAGAAAGAATGATTCCACCCTTGATGCCTTTAACAACAAAGAAAATGGTAATAGCCAAACCTGCAAGAGCCACCAATACGGCTGGAGTATTGAAGTCTACCAATCCTGGAACAGCTGCGGAGTTTGCAGTAAGTGCAGCTTGAGCCTTGTCTGCTCCTTCACCTGCTACCGTATAAGTACCTGGATCGATTGAGAATTTCAAGAGACCAGCATTCTTAATTCCAACATAGGCAAGGAAAACACCAATACCAGCCGAAATAGCTGAACGAAGTGTTGTTGGAATAGATTCGATGATCATTTTACGAACATTTGTTAAGGTAATAATCAGTGAAATAATTCCACAAATGAAGACCATACCAAGAGCCTCTTTCCAAGTATAGCCCATCCCAAATACAACTGTAAATGTAAAGAAGGCATTTAGTCCCATACCTGGTGCTTGTGCGTACGGCAAATTAGCATAGAAAGCCATCATCAAAGTACCTACTACAGAACCGATAATCGTTGCCAAGAACACACCTTGAACAGGCATACCCGTTTGGGAAAGCATTTGAGGGTTTACAAAGAGAATATAACTCATTGCAAAGAATGTTGTTAAACCAGCAAGCACCTCTGTACGGACATCTGTCCCGTGCTCTTTTAGTTTAAATAGTTTGTCCATCTTTAATCTCCTTTTGTTTTTTACGAACAATATTAGTATTATATCATTTATCATTCACCTTTTCAATATGTTTGTTTGATTTATTTAATAAATCAAAGCAACTGTAGTTTTTGTTCTTATCTGCTTTTCTTCCTTCTTTTTGATATAATAGTAGACATCTTATCTGGAAACGACTAGGAAGGTTTATATGACTAAAAAAATTATCGCAGTCGATTTGGACGGAACCCTGCTAAATAATGAAAGCAAGCTCTCCGATTTCACCAAAGAGACGATCAAAAAAATTTCAGAAAAAGGACACCATGTCATCATCACGACAGGCCGTCCGTATCGTATGGCAAAAGACTTCTATCGTGAGCTAGAATTGCATACTCCCATGATTAACTTTAACGGCTCCCTTACCCATCTACCAGGACAGACTTGGGAGCATGAAAAGTGCCTGACCTTGGACAAAAAATACCTCCTAGACATGGTCAAGCGCACGGAGGACATCCAGGCTGATTTTATTGCGGGAGAATATCGAAAAAAATTCTATATCACGACACCGAATGAAGAAATTGCAGATCCTAAACTATTTGGCGTAGAGAACTTCCGGCCAGAAAATCAATTCAAACCTGAACGAGTAACCAAAGATCCCAACTGCATCCTCTTGCAAACAAGGGCTGAAGACAAATACGCTTTAGCGGACGAGATGAATCGTTTTTATCAGCACCAACTAGCTATCAATACCTGGGGCGGGCCCCTCAACATCCTCGAGTGTACTCCCAAGGGTGTAAACAAGGCTTTTGCTCTAGAGTACTTGCTCAATGTGATGAATCGTGATAAAAAAGACTTAATCGCCTTTGGTGATGAGCATAATGACACTGAAATGTTGGCATTTGCAGGCAAGGGATATGCTATGAAAAACGCCAATCCTGCTCTTCTTCCATATGCAGACGAACAACTTCCTCTGACCAACGAAGAAGATGGAGTTGCCCGCGCTTTACAAAATTTATTCTTATAAAAGGGAAGATTGCATGGTCGCAATCTTTCCTTTTTGTTTTCATTTTATTTTCACTAAAGCGGCTTATTTTCTGTATTTTTATATTAAATTTTCTATTACCATTTTCATTTATCTCTCAAAAAATATTGATATATTAATATTTTTAAAAAGTCATTCTATGAAAACTTTTACATCTTTTTAGAAAAAGTAGTTGATTTTTATATGAAAACGGTTTATACTTAAAGTTAGGCTTAAAGTTTTCTTAAACATACAGTCAAACATTTTATAAGGAGGAATGACAATAATGAGTATCGGAATCATTATTGCGAGCCACGGCGAATTTGCTGCGGGTATTCATCAGTCAGGATCTATGATCTTTGGTGAACAAGAAAAGGTTCAAGTTGTAACCTTTATGCCAAATGAAGGTCCAGATGACCTTTACGCTAAATTCAACAACGCTGTGGCTGCATTTGACGCAGAAGATGAGGTTCTAGTATTGGCTGACCTTTGGAGTGGATCTCCATTCAACCAAGCTAGCCGCGTAATGGGAGAAAATCCAGAACGTAAGTTTGCCATCATCACAGGACTGAACTTGCCGATGTTGATCCAAGCCTACACAGAGCGCCTTATGGACGCGAATGCAGGTGTGGATAAAGTCGCTGCGAATATCATTAAAGAAGCCAAAGATGGCATCAAGGCTCTTCCAGAAGAGCTTAACCCAGTTGAGGAAGTTGCAACTGCTGCAGCTGCTCCAGTTTCACAAGCTGCTATTCCAGAAGGAACAGTTATCGGTGACGGTAAACTGAAAATCAACCTTGCTCGTCTAGACACTCGTCTCCTTCACGGTCAGGTTGCCACTGCTTGGACTCCAGATTCAAAAGCAGATCGTATCATCGTTGCTTCAGACAACGTTGCAAACGACGAGTTGCGTAAAGAATTGATCAAACAAGCAGCTCCTAATGGAGTAAAAGCCAACGTTGTCCCAATCCAGAAATTGATCGACGTTGCAAAAGACCCACGTTTCGGAGAAACTCATGCCCTTATCTTGTTTGAAACTCCACAAGATGCACTTCGTGCTATCGAAGGTGGCGTGCCAATCAAGACCCTTAACGTTGGTTCTATGGCTCACTCAACAGGTAAAACAATGATTAACAACGTTTTGTCTATGGACAAAGAAGACGTTGCAACCTTTGAAAAATTGCGTGACCTCGGTGTTGAATTTGACGTACGTAAAGTACCAAACGACACGAAAAAAGATTTGTTTGACTTGATTAAGAAAGCAAACGTTCAATAATGTTAATCTGTTTCTATCATTTTTGAAAACAGGATTAAATACTTTATTAAAACTAAATAGAAAAGGAATAAAACCATGTCAGATATTTCAATCATTTCTGCTATCTTGGTTGTAGTTGTTGCCTTCCTTGCAGGTCTTGAAGGTATCCTCGACCAATTCCAATTCCATCAACCAATCGTCGCATGTACCCTTATCGGACTTGCAACTGGTAACCTCGAAGCAGGGGTTATGCTTGGTGGATCTCTTCAAATGATCGCCCTTGGTTGGGCAAACATCGGAGCTGCCGTAGCTCCTGACGCTGCTCTTGCATCTGTTGCTGCAGCAATCATCTTGATCAAAGGTGGTAACTTTACTACTGATGGTATCGCCGTTGCAACGGCAACAGCTATCCCTCTTGCTGTAGCTGGACTTTTCTTGACAATGATTGTTCGTACAATCTCAGTTGCCTTAGTTCACTCAGCTGATGCTGCTGCTAAAGACGGAAACATTGCAGCTGTTGAGCGTGCTCACTTTGTTGCACTTCTTCTTCAAGGTCTTCGTATTGCAATCCCTGCTGCCTTCCTTATCGCTATCCCAGCTTCTGCTGTTCAAGACGCTCTTGGTTTGATGCCAGACTGGTTGAACGGTGGTATGGCTGTCGGTGGTGCTATGGTCGTTGCCGTTGGTTACGCTATGGTTATCAACATGATGGCAACTCGTGAAGTATGGCCATTCTTCGCTATCGGTTTTGCTCTTGCAGCTATCTCTCAATTGACTTTGATTGCCCTTGGTGTCATCGGTGTTGCCCTTGCCTTCATCTACCTTAACCTTACAAAACAAGGTGGAAACGGTGGCGGCGGAGCTGCGACTTCTAACGACCCAATCGGTGATATCCTAGAAGACTACTAGAAAGGGGAACAATCATGGCTGAAAAAATTCAATTATCAAAATCAGATCGTCAAAAAGTTTGGTGGCGTTCACAATTCCTTCAAGGTTCTTGGAACTACGAACGTATGCAAAACTTGGGTTGGGCTTACTCATTGATCCCAGCTATCAAAAAATTGTACACTAAAAAAGAAGACCAAGCGGCTGCTCTTGAGCGCCACCTTGAATTCTTCAACACTCACCCATACGTCGCTGCTCCAATCATGGGGGTTACTCTTGCACTTGAAGAAGAGCGCGCTAACGGTGTTGAAATCGACGACGCGGCTATCCAAGGGGTTAAAATCGGTATGATGGGACCTCTTGCTGGTATCGGTGACCCAGTATTCTGGTTTACAGTTCGTCCTATCCTTGGAGCTCTTGGTGCATCACTTGCTGCATCTGGTAACCTTGTTGGTCCACTTCTCTTCTTCTTCGGATGGAATGCTATCCGTATGGCCTTCCTATGGTACACACAAGAGTTCGGTTACAAAGCTGGATCTGAGATCACTAAAGACATGTCTGGTGGTATCTTGAAAGACATCACTAAAGGTGCTTCTATCCTTGGTATGTTCATCCTTGCCGTTCTTGTACAACGTTGGGTATCCATCAACTTCACTATCAACCTTCCAGGCAAACAATTGTCAGAAGGTGCCTACATCAACTTCCCAGAAGGTCCTGTTACAGGAGCTGAGTTGAAGGGCATTCTTGGTCAAGCGCTTAGTGGTATGAGCCTAGATAGAGTTCAACCACAAACGCTTCAAGGTCAGTTGGACTCATTGATTCCAGGATTGATGGGACTTCTCCTTACTTTCCTTTGCATGTGGTTGCTTAAGAAAAAAGTATCTCCAATCACAATCATCCTTGCCCTCTTTGCAGTTGGTATCGCAGCTCGTTTCTTCGGTATCATGTAATCTCGGTGAGAATATATAAACAAAAAAGAATCAGGATTAAACCTGATTCTTTTTATGTATCAACTTTTTCTCCTAGTAAGATAATGAAAGCACCCAATCACCACTGCTAGTATGGCAACATAGAGTAGCTGTTTGGCTTCTAAAGGCACAAAAGCTCCCTGTAGGATAAAAGTATTGGCAAGTACACCAACAAGGGCTGCAAGGCTCAAAAACGTGAGCAAAAGCATCTTGTATCGATTAAAAGGCAAGCTGACCTTGGCAACTAGACACAGACCATTGATCAGGGCAAGGAGGAAGCAAATAAATTTGACCTGACCTGGGACAGTGATAAAGAAATTGGTCAAAAGAACACTAGCAACCAGAACGCCACCACCAATCGCCGCGTTGGTTAGGATATCTCTCATAAAGTGAGTGCTAACCTTTTCTTTATTGGACTCAAAAGTCAGGAAGAAGGATGGAATCCCAATCGTAATGGCTGAAATGATTGTAAACTGAATGGGGATAAAGGCAAATTCCAAACCAAATACCACACTCAAAATGGCAAAAACGATGGAGAAGAAGGTCTTTGTTAGAAAAAGAGAGGCTACCTTTTGGATGTTGTTAATGACCCGGCGTCCTTCCATCAAGATATCATAAAATACTGCAAAGTCATCTGTGAGAAAAACAATATTGGA